>JABURQ010000071.1 GCA_014762625.1 Planctomycetaceae bacterium
CCCATCGCGAGGTCTCAGGAATAGCGATGCAAAAGATGCGCCTAAAAGTCAGGCGAGACGCCAGTGGCACCCAAAATTGCTCTTGTACTCAGACGCGTACCAGAGTTAGCGTTCGGGGTTAATCGATTTTGGATTTTGGATTTTCGATTTGGGAATCCAGTGATCCACAACGCGATCTTTGACAATTTGGTTTTTGTGAGTCGTCAGTGGTTCGTGGTCAGTTGCGGTTTGCTGTGTGCGCGACAACTGACAACGAACGACTAACCACGGATGAACGATTGTGGTCTCACAATTGACTGTAAACGCAGCACAATGGGCCATTCTCAGACAGACGCGATTTCAGATTTTGTATCTCACGGTCTCAAAACCGGGCAAAACCATCGGGTTTCGTTCAAAGATGAGAACTTGAGAAGTTGAGGACTTGCAAAAAGCTCATCTTCGAAAACCCTCGGGGTTCAGCCATCAGACAAGCCAATGTTTGGCAGACAGCGAAAGCAATTGTCACCCGCAGTTTTGACATCCTTCTCGGAAATCGCGACATTAGTCAGCATGGAACTCGATTTTCGTAAAGACCCTCAGGTCCTCAGCCGAATTGTTGACGAGATGGCGGACGGTGTTTTCACCGTCGATGCTCGCGGGCGATTTGTCGCCTGGAGTCAGGGAGCCGAACGCATCACCGGCTACTCAGAGTCGGAAATTCTGGGCAAGCCGTGTCAGATCCTCGAAGGACCGAACTGTAAGGGTTTCGCGAAAATTCACGACCTGCTCGCCATGCCCCCGGATGATGTCCCCGGCATCTGTAACCAGGAATGTAAGGTTCAATCGAAAGATGGACGCGAAATCTACATTCACGGCAATCTCAGACTGCTGACGAACGAACAAGACGAAGTGGTCGGCGCGGTCGGTACGTTCAAGGACATGACGTCGTTCCTGCTCACGAATGAGCGTATCACCCTTTTGGAGGAACAAACCCGGGACCGCAACGCCTTCGACCGCATGATCGGCAAAAGTGCCATCATGCAGGAAGTCTTTCGTCGCCTCCGGCTCGCCGCACAAAGCGATGTGACCGTCTTCATCAGTGGCGAGTCTGGAACCGGGAAGGAACTGGCAGCGCGTGCGATTCACGCTCTCAGCGAACGGAAAGAAAATCCGTTTATCGCCATCAATTGCTCGGCGATTCCCGAGACATTGCTGGAAAGCGAACTGTTCGGACATGTGAAAGGGGCGTTTACGGGAGCCGTTCGTGACAAAGAAGGAATGTTCCAGACCGCCAACGGAGGAACCTTGTTTCTCGACGAAATCGGCGACCTCTCTCCCTTGATCCAACTGAAACTCCTGCGTGTGATTCAGGAACGGGAAATACGACGCGTCGGCGATGAGACGCCGGAGACGGTGAATGTGCGATTATTGACGGCCACCAATCGTGACTTGAAGAGCCTCGTCGAAGAGGGGAGTTTCCGCGAGGACTTCTACTACCGCATTCATGTCTTTGAAATTCATTTGCCGGCGTTGTGCGAACGACGGGAAGACATCCCCCTGCTCATCGATTTTTTCCTGACGGAGCTTTCGGAAGAACTGGGGAAGGAGGTTACGGGGATCGCCCGCGACGCACTCCAACTCATGATGAGTTACGACTGGCCCGGCAATGTCCGCGAATTGAGAAACGCTCTCGAACACGCCTTCGTCACCGTCAGCGGGGAAACAATCTCGCTGCTCGATCTCCCTCCGGAAATTCGAGAAGAATCTCGTGCCAATCCGCATTCGTCATCGTCGCAACCGCGACAATGGAGCGATGATGAACGGGCAGAAAAAGAACAGATTGTTGACGCTCTCCGCCAAACAGAGGGTAACCGGACGCAGGCGGCCAAATTGCTCGATACCAGCCGGGTCACCCTCTGGAAGAAAATGAAGAAATATGACTTGAGCGACTGAGTGTTAACTTAGCGCTAACCACTTAAGTTAACACAACGTATTAACAGACCGGGTTTCCAGGAAACACTCGCCGCCATTCGAATATCTGTAAGTCATTCCTATATTATGACTTAAAGACTTTCCAATCCTGCAGCTCCAAGACTGGCATCCTGATTGCATTAACATTCCTGTGCCGCCAATGGCACTAACAAGGAACAGAATAATGCAACTCAAACAATACTATCTTGGTTGTCTGGCTCATGCGTCGTACATGATTGCCGACGAAGATTCCAAAACTGCAGCCGTCGTCGATCCCCAACGGGATATCGAGCAGTATCTCAAAGATGCTGAGGCCCATGGTTGGACGATTAAACACGTTTTCCTGACACACTTTCACGCCGACTTCCTGGCGGGACACATTGAATTGCGGGAAAAAACCGGCGCGAACATTTATCTGGGCGCAAAAGCCGAAGCGGAATACGCATTCACCCCGCTTAAGGAAGATGACGTCGTCGAGTTCGGCAACGTTCGCCTGAAGATCCTCGAAACACCGGGACACACTCCCGAAGGAATTTCGATTCTCGTCTACGATCTCGAAAATGACGATCGCGATCCGTATGCGGTTCTCACCGGCGATACGCTCTTCATCGGCGATGTAGGACGCCCGGACCTGTTGGCTTCGATCGGCGTCACTGCCGATGAACTGGCGGAAATGTTGTACGACTCCCTCACCAACAAACTGATGAAATTACCGGATGCGACTTTGGTCTATCCTGCCCACGGAGCCGGTTCCTTGTGCGGCAAGAATTTGAGCGACGAAACCGTTTCCACCATCGGTGAGCAGAAGAAATACAACTACGCTCTGCAACCGATGAGTAAAGAGGAATTCATGAATATCGTGCGAGCGGATCAACCTGACGCTCCCGAATATTTCGTCTACGACGCGATCAAGAATCGCGAGGAACGGAGCTCTCTCGAAGAGACCATGAAACAATCCATGAACGGTCTCTCCCTCGAAGAAGTTTTGAGACTGCGGAACCAGGGAGCCCAGGTCGTTGATGTGCGTGACGGCATCGACTTTGATGCCGGACATCTCAGCGGAGCCTTGAACGTCGGCCTGCATGGTAAGTATGCCACCTGGGCCGGGTCACTCCTGAGTCACGATGAACCAATCATCGTCATCGCGGAAGAAGGAGGCGAAGAAGAAGCCGTCATGCGTCTGGGCCGGATCGGCTTCGACAATGTCGCCGGATACCTGAAAGGCGGAGTCGGTACGCTCGATTCCCATCCCGAAATGACGCAGTCCGTGGAACGGATCACGGCTCCCGCGTTGAAAGAGAAACTCGATTCCTCGGCAGATGTCCTCGTCCTCGATGTTCGCTCTCCCCAGGAACGGGAGTCCGGATTGATCGAAGACAGCCTGTCCGTTCCGTTGAATCAGTTACGGGACAGAATCGACGATGTTCCCCGGCATCAACCGGTCGTCGTGCACTGTGCGGGAGGATATCGTTCGGCGATTGCCGTCAGCATCCTTCAGCAGAATGGTTTTGAAGATGTGATGGACCTGGTGGGCGGATTCAAAGCCTGGGAAGCGTCGCAACTTCCCATACAAACTCCCGCCTGATCTGACAGAAGCGTGTCAATTATCAACCAATTTCAACGGAACTTGAAAATTCCGAATCATAAGGAGTGAAACATGTCCACAATAACTCAGAAAACAATCTCCCCCACAGAGCTTCAACAAAAACAGGAAGCCGGCGAGAACGTCAAACTGATCGACGTCAGAACTCCGGTTGAGTTCCGCGAGTCGCACGTCGAATTTGCGAAGAACCAACCGCTCGACAAACTCGATCCGACCGGACTGATGGAAAGTCTCGATTGTGGCGACGAACCGGTCTATGTGATGTGTCGATCGGGCAATCGGGCCAAAATGGCGATCGACAAGTTCCATCAAGCCGGTTTCGAGAACGTCGTCAACGTGGAAGGAGGGATGGTTCAGTGGGAAGCGGACGGCCAACCCGCAATCCACGGCAAGAAAGCCATTTCACTGGAACGACAAGTCCGAATTGTGGCCGGATCGATTGTCTTTATCGGCGCGATGCTCGGCTATTTTGTGAATCCGGCCTGGGTCTTTCTCTCGGCATTCATCGGAGCAGGGCTCGTGTTTGCGGGAATTACCGACACCTGCGGCATGGGCATCATGCTCTCCAAAATGCCGTGGAATCAGGTCAAAGATGAAGGGTGTAGCATCTAGACATTAAGAGAATTCTCGCATCGCGCGATCGGAAGACGGCGAATAGAAATGCGAAACTCGAAAACAACCTGAAATGTAAACGTCTGCCTGGATTGTTCCTCGCAGTATTTACACAACCCGAAAGTGAGGCTCGTGATGAACATTCCACGCAGAAAAATGGTGAGTTGGCTCTCTGGTTGGGGGCTGGCTCTGATCTCAGGAACCGCAGTCGCTCAACAACGCGGACGTCGAGGTGGAGGTCCGCCCTCCAATCGCGGCCAAGGACAAGGTTCTAACCGTGGTGGACAGGGGCAAGGCTCCAATCGAGGACAGGGACAAGGGCGCGGCGGCCCGGGAAATCAAGGAGGACGAGGGCGAGATGACGCCGACCATCAGATGATCCAAACGCTGATGCAAAATCGGAATCAGATACGCCGGAAAATCGAGAATCTCCCCAACGGCGTCCGCACAATCACGGAAACAGACAATGATCAACTTCGGCCCGTTCTGATTTCCCACGTCAAATCGATGTACGACCGGCTGGAAGAAGGACGCCCCATTCATAGGCGGGATCCACTATTTCGCGAACTATTCGCTCACGCGAAGGAAATCAAAATGGTGGCCAAACCGACTGATAAGGGACTGATGGTCATTGAGACTTCCAATAATCCCCAGGTCGTCAAGATGATCCAGGCGCATGCCGAAGTGGTCAGTCTGTTTTTGAAAAACGGTCCCGCGGAAGCTCGAAAAAACCATGCCGTCCCAAATTAAGACGATTCCAACAATCGAGATGGAGATTTGAATCATGGCGACATTCACCGAAACCGAACCGACTCAGACCTCGAACGACGTCCAACACCATGAAGTAGTCATCGTGGGAGGAGGTACGGGAGGAATTACGGTCGCCGCCCAGCTTCTGAAAGGCTGGGGACGTAAACCGGATGTCGCAATTCTCGAACCGAGCGAGCGACATTTCTATCAGCCCGCCTGGACTTTGGTGGGAGCGGGAACGTACGACCTTGAAAAAACGGCCCGCCCGGAAAAGAGCGTAATTCCGAAGGGAGCAACCTGGATTCAGGAAGCCGTGGAAAGCTTCGATCCTGAGAAGAACCGAGTCATCACTGCCGCGGGAACCATTGTCGAGTACGATATTCTAGTGGTGGCGGCAGGAATTCAGATCAACTGGAGCCAGATCAAAGGCTTGAAAGAGTCCCTGGGCAAGGAAGGCGTTTGCAGTAACTACTCTTACGAAACCGCGTCTGGAACCTGGGAGGCGTTGCGAAACTTCAAGGGAGGCACCGCCATCTTCACCCAACCGAAGGGGGCGATCAAATGCGGCGGAGCCCCTCAGAAGATCTGTTATCTGGCGGAAGATTACCTGCGGAGGAAGGGATTGCGAGATCAATCGCGTGTGATCTTCGCGGCCCCTGGAAAAGCGATTTTCTCAATCGATAAATATCGAAACACGTTGGAAAAAGTCGTGGAGCGGAAAGGAATCGAAACCCTCTTTCAACACGACCTGATTGAGATTTTACCCACCACCAAACAGGCTATTTTCGAAAATGTTGAGAGCGGTGAAACGACGTCGATCCCCTACGATATGATCCACGTCACCCCGCCACAGGGGCCTCCCGATTTCATCAAGCGGAGCCCTCTCGCCGACGAACACGGCTGGGTCGATGTCGATGCCTCCACCTTGCAGCATCAAAAATATCCGAACGTCTTTGCGTTGGGCGATGCCAGTAATTTACCAACCTCCCGAACCGGAGCGGCGATCCGTAAGCAGGCTCCCGTTCTCGTGAAGAACCTCAAAGCGTTTCAGAAGGATCAGCCACTCGACGCCAGCTATCACGGCTACACATCGTGCCCTGTCGTGACCGGTTACGGTTCGCTCGTACTGGCGGAGTTTGACTACGATCATCAACCCGCGGAAACGTTCCCGTTTGATCAGTCCAAGGAACGCTGGAGTATGTGGATTTTGAAAAAGTACCTGTTACCGAAACTTTACTGGTGGGGGATGCTCAAGGGGCGGGCCTGAGCGCCTCACACAAGTTGTCAGACGGTCCCTCCAAAGTGGAGCCACTCTTTGAGGAGGAAATTCATGCGTCCGATGAGTAATGAGTAGCGGCTCATCACGGTGAGTGCGAATCCGACTCCGAAGGTGATCATCAGCAGATAGATGCCGACTCGGGAAATGTGTCCGGCAACTCCGGTATGTTCCACGGAGAAAAAGAAATAAGTCAAACAGGCGAGCGTTCCAAAGACCATCGTCGAATTCCAGAGCGACGCTTTGAGATTGAAGGAACCGTCCGCAGCGAAGACGATGAGCGGCAACAGAGTCGAACGGATTTGAACTACGAAATCCGCTTCGAAGTGACTCACAAGGCGCAACCCGGCAAAGACGGCGATAAAGAACGCTAGCGGCCATCGGGAAATCCAGCCCCCCGCCGGCATTAACCGCCATAGGAACATGATCCCCATCGCCAGCGGCAGTAACATCAACCAGTTGGGAGAAACATCGGGTTCTAAACTGGGCATAAATGTATTGCGGGAGAATTGCGGCGCGAGACGCCCCACGAAGATCCCCATAAACGCCGCCCAGAAACCAACAACCATGGCATACGCAGCGGATGCTCCCACAAAAATCGACTCCGCGATCTTGTAGATGACGTTATCGCCGACGAGAAACGAGAAGACCGCTAAGGTAAAAAACGCGGACACCCAGATTCCCAACGTGCGTACGAAGCTGAACTCGACGCCGGGTGAATCTTTCTCCAAATCGGGGACCTGACTCCAGGTTGTGACGCTTCGGCCACTCTCTTCATCGGTCATCACTTTCGGAGCGACGTACACGGCTCCTGCATGGTATTGCACGACCCGTGTCGTCAAATAGGCTCCGGCGATGACGGTCAGAATGATCCAGACCATGGTTGATTGCTTCACGACCGACCTCCTTGACCACTCGTCTTCCACATCACCAGATTCCCCAGAATGATAATGGCAATAAGCATAAAGTGAGCCACTTCCTGACTCGTCATGAAGATATGCGCCAGATTGGACTCCGGTCGCTCTTCAATTTCCGGGTACTTTTCGAACATTACCTTTTCATATTCCGCAGCGGGTTTGATGCCTGCCAACATCCCGATCATCTGATTGGGGATATACGGATAGAGTGTCGAAGCTTGGACGCCCGTTGTGCCGCCGACGATCTCGATCGAGTCGTAAGGAGTCGCTGCGTACTGTACCCATTGCTTCAGTCCGGGATCTCCCGAACTCACATTCACGATCAATGGAAGCTGCTGGATGTTATCGATTCCCTGCATCATGGGAATCTGAGAAACCGGTGTCCCCTGCTGGTCGGAGTCATACAACTTGGGGAGATCGCTGGTGATCAGTTTGATGACTCCTTCGTAACCTGGGCGGTAACCCAGGTTGACGTAGTCTTTCCCATACTGATAATCGGGATACTCTTTTTTCAGCAATGCGATTTGCCGTTGTATCATTCCGACCCCCTGAGGCCAGATCGTCATAAAATAAATCTTGTGTTTCTTCTCAGCACAGTGGCGTACAAAGGCGTTCGCCATTGGTTGAAGCTCTCCCTCGGCTGAGGGATCGAAATCGAGCGGCATGAGGATGCTAGAACCCTCGGGTAAGGTATCGATGGCATCGAATACGTTCACGACCATGGGGCTGACTTTTTGAGGCAAGACCACTCCTGTCAGCAGTGGGATACCGATTGCCAGAAACGTGAGCGCGAAGAGCCAACGTCGATCGAGATCCGCCAGTTTATGCCAGATGGTATTCATATCAATCGCCCCCCAGGTAAGATTGATCGACACCCAAGAGAACTTTTAGCGAGGTCGAGACGACACCTAATGCGATTCCAATCATGATCGCTCGGGTCCCCAATGTGTTGAAGAGATTGACCAGCATGCCTTTGATGTTTTCCACCTTGAAGATCGCGTAGCTGGAGTCGTCGGGAATGAAATCGGTCAGCATGGGGCCCGATGATGTCTGAGCAACGAGCACCAGCAAGGCCGTCATGAGCAGGAGAGAGGCTTCGATGTTATTGGCCCGAAACGCCCGAAATGCGGCGGAAGAGATATAGAACGCCAGCGTCGCAAACATGGTCGAGGCGAGCGGGACATACACATAACTGAAGACCCACCAGAAGGCGCTCCCTTCGGCCTGGTAATCACCCGACCATACATAGTCGAGATATTTTTCGTTCGGCGGCACTCCAATCTTCAGCAGCCCAACGGTTAACGTGCCCAGAAAGGCCACGAGCGTGATGACCGAAAAGCCCCATCCCGCCTGCCGATCGCTGATTTTCTTGAGGTGATTGAGGATGAGATTGCCGCCTCCCAGGACAAACGCGAAGACCGCAAGGATATCGAACCAGAGCACGACATTCTCTTCCCACGACTGAATCGGAGGAATGAACTTCGCGAGAATCAGCACAAAGCCGACGATACTCGCAATCACTATGGGAACAAGTCGTTTCATAATCGTGAATTAATTTCCCAACAAACCGTCTTTGATAAACAGAATCACTTCTCGGAACATCCCGCTTCCCTCTCCCTCCGAGCCGGGTGAGATAAACTCGCCGACTGTCATCAGGACAGCGCCGACGATCAAAAAGATGGCCGCAATAAATTTGCCGACATCCTGACCTTTCAAAGACCCCAATTGCTGCGGCTCTCCCGACAAATACGCGGAGGCTGCGAAAAACTCTTCGCCGATCAGGACATAATCGCACGCCGCCACGAAGAACGGCAGTTGTGACGGCATGGCGGTCCCCGCGATCTGGATCGCCCCCACAGTATTTGCCGTCTCGGCAAAGATCAGCGACTCCGCGTAAAAGGCTCCCATATAGAAACAGGCAGCCGGTTTCTCGCGAACCATCTTCCCGGTCACCGCCGCTACAAAGCCAAACTGTTCGTCGGTGAGATAGTAGATGTTGTCGGGATTGTAGAGATCGGGGCGTCCCGCTGCCGTGTAGGCCCCTTCCACGGTTTCCCGAGCGGTCGTCATCACCAACGAACGCGTGGTGGGAACATCGAGCCCCGCGTCATACTCGGCGGTTAATTCCGCCACGCGACTCAGGACAGTAATCCCGGCGACGGTCTGAATATCGTTAATGTCCTGAATACCGGGAACGAACAGGCAATCCCGGCCCATTTCAGTCGCTCGCCCCACCGCTTCTTCAATCGCTTCCAATCCGGCGATCTTGCGGACGTTCAATGTTCTGCCCGCTTTGGCCATCTCGATGAAATAAACGACCGATCCGCAGACGATCAGCATGAAAATGCCGAACGCAATTTTGGATTTGTCGATCCATTGCACAATCGGTGTTCCTGATGCGGTTTCTGAAGGTACTGAAACCGAACCATCAGCGGCAATCGCTATGACGCGAAATGTGTATTTCTGCTGTTCTAATTCCTTGGCCACATATTCATCGATACCTGCATCTACCGTTCCGACCTCCTCGAACTCAGAATCGCCGGAAGTCTGTCGATCGATCCGATACTGGATTATCGGATTGTCGAGTTCTGCAGGAACGTCTTCGGTCGACGCATCCTCTGCGTCGCTGCCGTCTAATGCCGGGTCATCCTCCGACAGGTTCCAGGTCAGTTGCAACCGATCGCCCGCATCGTTTACAAAATCAGCGACCTTGAGGTTTGTGGGCGGAGTTGGTTGCTGCGCTAGCAGGGTTCCTCCTGAAAGGATGATGATGGCCAATGTGATGAAGATTCGCATCCGGCTTACTCCTCAATCAGTTCGACATTGGCACGAGGAACGGTTATCTGCCGACCGTCATCAACATTGACAATCAACACGCGGGCTTTCGAGCCGGAATCGAGTACAGTTAATTCAGGCGGCAATTCGGCGACTTCTCCGAGCAAACCGAAATAGGGGTCGCGAATCATGCGCACCCGAACCCCCGGTTCGAGGACACCGTGTTCTCCGGAAAGTTCTTCACCAGTCGTGACTTCATCGGGATGCAGAGGAATCAGAATTTCCGGACGCATCACACCCGCGCGAATTTGCGTCGCCCCGTTGACGGCGGATTCGCGTCCGGCAAATTCCTGGAACAGTTCGAAGGTGCGTGCCGCCATGGCAATATCTCCGAACCCTTCCGTGATCACGAGCGAAGTTCCGATCTCTTCCGATCCGGTGATGGCGACACCGAGATCTTTGCCGAGAATCTCTTTGAGATCCTGATCGTCCATGCCGCCGGAAATGACCGCAGCCACACCGACATCGATCGCTCGTTGCACGGCTTCGCCAGTCATCCGGGCACCACCGATGACAATATGCCCCCACATGTCGTCTCGAATCAAGTCCGGTGTCAGCGTGACATCGGGAGAGTCGCACGCCAGATCAATCACCCCGAACGCTTCCCCGCCGATCCCGAGAATCCCCTGGACCATCGCCACATCGGCCTCGATATCGACTCCCTGTTCGGGAATAACTTCCACTACTTCGCCGGATAGATATGCGAGAACCTCAATCGGACGCGGTTCCCCGCGCAAAATGACCTGGCCGGTGACCTGCGAGATGGTCTCGACAGTTCCCTCACCGGGGCTCAGCGCCTCCTTTTGGAACAACCCGAAAATGCCAGGCGAACGGGCGATTAATTCATCTTTGTGAATCATGTCCCCCTGCTCCTTCAGCATACAGTGGGGAACTTCGGTGGAAGCCACTCCCAACTTGTTCGAGAGGCTGAAGGGAATGACGTCGCCGGGCAGGAAAGTCCGAGCCACGACATCTTTCGCATGCACGCGATCGCCGACCGAGACGAGGACATCGCCCGGGATCGGCAGCATCCGCCGCGTGCGATGCCTGACGCATCGACTGACTCGCAAACCTGGTGTATAGGCGTGTGCCATAACTCAATCAAATTCAAAATGAGGTATCGTAAACATTCAACTCGGAGACCCAATCGTCTGTTTGCTGACGCCGCATGGATTCATCTTCGCTGATCACAAGTGGGCGACCGCGTGCATCAAGCACAACTCCGACCGTTCCGCCACGAACCGTCCCTTTGACGGGATTTCCGAGCCCGTCCCCAAAATCAAATCCTCGTTCCGGATCGAGCGTTATTTCTGCCGTCTGATCGACTCCCAAGGGAATCAGTTTCATTTCGCCAACGTTGAGTTGTCCTTCTTCCTGAATCTGAGGCCCCTTGATTTGATACCTGAAGCACGGTTTTTCCCATTTTCCATGGCCGCGCGGAGCAACGCAGGTGCCGAGATAGATGAGGCAATCTTTCTCAAACACCTCCAACGCCGCCTGAGGATGGACGGAGGCAAGCACTCCCAGATGAGGCATCATGAAAATGCTGTCTTTGGCGAGAGCGGTAATGCCTTCCGGCTCAAAGGCGTCGATCATCATGGCGACTGTCTGTTCCATGCGGGGAGCGTGAGACAGCACACCGCCCGAACCGACAATCAAATCGAGGATCATGTTATCGACGATGGTTTCACCGCCGGTCGATTGACTGAAGGTATCCCCCACGGTTCTTTGCTGCTGCACACCCTGAAGTGTCGTCGCAAACTCTTTGTGTTGCTGATAGGCGAGGCGAAGGGCTTCCCGCGCGACGGCCTGCTCGAAGATAAGGGCCTCTTTCGTTTGCGGAATTGTGGTGGGACGAATCATTTTATTTTTGACGCGATTCCGCAATTCGCGTTCGTTCATATCGATATGAACCCAACGCAAAACATTATCCATTCCAGCTTCGGCGCAGACGTTCGAGATCGAATAGCTCATCCCCAGATTTGCAGAGACAGTTCGATTGAATTCCCCGTTGAATACGCTGAACACATCGGTCGTCGCCCCACCGATATCGACGCCGACCGCATTGATGTTTTGTCGTTCGGCAATCGTTTGCAGAATATTGCCGACTGCCCCCGGAGTCGGCATGATGGGAGCATCCGCCCAGTCAATCAGACGGGGATAGCCGGGGGCGTGGGCCATCACGTGTTCGAGAAATAGATCGTGAATCCGATCGCGCGCCGGCCCCAGGTTTTCATGCTCCAGGACGGGACGCACGTTGGGAATGACGGCGAGTTCGATGTTCTCGCCGGCGAACGTTTCACGCACGGCGTCGGCGGCATCCGGATTGCCGGCATAGATCACAGGTAATTTGTAGGCTCCCCCAAAGCGGGGTTGAGGGCGTGCCGGGGCAATCAATTCGGCCAGCTTCACGACATGCTTGACGGTCCCTCCGTCGGTTCCTCCCGCGAGGAGCACCATATCGGGACGCAGCTCTCGAATCCTCTGGATCTGTTCGTGGGGACGTCGTTTGTCGTTCGAGGCAATCGTCTCCATCACGATGGCTCCCGCCCCGAGAGCCGCTCTTTTCGCGGAGGCAGCGGACATGTTGCGGACAACTCCCGCCACCATCATCTGTAACCCTCCGCCGGCACTCGACGTGGAGATATAGGCATCGCACCCCGTCATCCCCTCGGCGGGACGTATGATGTTTCCACTTTCGTCGACCAGTTTGCGACCGGAGAGTTCGCCCACTTCCGTGGCGGCGTTCTGGACTCCCACGGTAACATCGGCAGCAGGTTCTTCGACAGTCGTCGGAGCTTCGCCGCGATGAGTCTGACGGTAGTGCCCGTCCACTTTTTGAATGAGGATCGCCTTCGTGGTCGTGCTTCCACAATCCGTGGCGAGAATAACATTCAGGTCATCGGGATTCGGAACCGAATGCTCCGTCATGTCTTCGTCCCCTCCGAGAGTTGGGAGGAGGCCTCATCGGGCTTTTGAGAGAGCTGTTCGAAGCGATCGAGCAGGTAATCGATCGATCCGCGTTTTTCCAAGAATCGAGCGAAATCATCCTGAGCCTGAATTCCCAGGGTGACCTTAATCACGGGAGACAGAAACACGAGTAGCTGCGAGCCGACGTAATTCAACGGACGACAAGTCTCCAAAGCCATCATCGCGGGGACCGCCATTCCCCGACGGAGAAGTTCTTTCAAGACGCGGTCAATCGCCTCTGCCTGAGAGGGAGTGGGCTCGACTCCCTCTCCATCATCAATTGCAAAGGCATGCTTCAACCAGTTCATGGAATCCTTCCTGAGAGACGAACCACGCGGCTTCAATCTGTTTTTGCCTACAAAATAGTAACAGCAGACTTGCGGTAAATCGACTGGTATATCCGGCAAGATCAGAATTTCTTCAACTCAGACAGTGCCAGTAAGCCAGACAACCGAAACAGTGGGGTGAAGTGTCCGGAGTGCGAAGTCGGAATGCAGGGTGAAATCTCTCACAGACGGATGAATCTGCTTGCATCGGGACAATTCTCATTTAGAATAAAAGAATGTCGTCCGAATAAACGTAATAGGAACTCTGACAGTTACTTGCGGCGACCGGGTTCCGATTTTTCCGAATACAGAGGATGTTCCGCCTGGCACTCTTCCAGAGTAGTGACAGGGGTTGTATTTCACGACTCCATGTTGTTTGGCATCCTCCTGTTGAGATACAGTCATCATCGTCTGCGGGGCTTCATTCTGAATCCCTTCAAGGCGGTCACTTTCCGTTTCGGAGTTAAGTTATCATGTCCAAAAAATATCTCTCACTCGAAGAAGCCGCCCAGCAACTGGGGCTCTCCACAGACGAACTGAAAAAACTCCGCGAACAAGGCGATATCCGTGGATTTGCCGATCGGTCTTCTTGGAAATTCCGTGTGGAAGATGTCGAGAATTACGGTCGTTCACTGGACCCGAATTCGGAAGCCGATATCCCCGCCCTTGATGATGACGATGATGTCTCGGTGACCTCCGAGGTAGTCGAAGAACCGCTGATGGACGATTCGTCGAGCGATGTGCGACTCATTCTCGATGATGACCTGACACTGGAGGAAGAGGATGAACCAAGCACTTCGGAAAGCTCCACGATTCTGGGTCAAGGAAGTGACTCGGACGTGAAACTGGTTAGTGAAGACTCCGGAGCCAATGCAGACGACGCCAATATCCTTGTCGAGGAAGACGACGCCGCTGCTCCCGAGGATGCGACGATGGCCGCCGGAAGCAGCATCATCGGCGATGCGGATGACAGTGGGATTACTCTGGAAGCCGCTGATAGCGGAATCTCATTGGAAGCCGCTGATAGCGGAATTTCTCTCGAATCGCTGGATAGCAGCATCAACCTCTCGCAGGGTGAGGAGAAAGATGAGTTCTCCCTCGCGGACGACAGTGGAATTTCCCTTGAAAGCGGAGACGACAACGAAGTAGATAAAACGGTCACCATGGATGCCGTTGAGAGCGACGAAGATCTGGACATGGACGACACGGCCTTTGAAATGGATGCAACCGGTTCCAGTGAATATGAGATCTCGGGACTCAATGATGACGAGGACGACGACGATACAAGCGTCTTACTGCTCGACGATGAAGATGAATCAAACGCGGGCTCCCCGACGATGATCGGTGGCGGAGACGACGACTTCGAAGAAGACACCTTCGATCTCGACGATGGCGATATGGGGGGATTCGACGACGATGATCTGATGGTTGAAGAAACT
>JABURQ010000167.1 GCA_014762625.1 Planctomycetaceae bacterium
AGTTGATCCTTTAGAGAGCATAGCATAGACCTGACATTTAAAGATAGATCGACTACTACTCTCACTGTAATAATCGAGCGTTCGGGAAGTTCATCGAGCATCTCCAACAGGTGATGACGTTCGCTGCTGTCGGTCGGTCCGGAACGCCAGTCCCACGGCGTGCGCGAGGCCACATCCCACACCAGAGTCAGCCACGCGGTGGGGCGAGATGTGGTGTGATGCTCTTGTTGCATCGTTCCATAAGTCTGCTCGTTATCTGCCGTGCGTGGCAGTTCCAGACGCGTTCCGTCGACCGCCAACAACGGACGCCCTTCGATGATTTGCTGTTGCTTTGAAATTTCCTGGGATTGTGTTCGCAGGGTTCTCATCAAGGTCCGTTTGAGTTGGGAATGATCGGCCCGCAGCTTCTTCACAAACCCCTGCCAGCACTGTGGTAATTTGGCTTTCAAGAGAGTTTCCGCCACCCCGCGTGCCTCGCGAAAACGATGTGTCAGAGCGGCTTGAGAACTCCAACTCCACAGAAGTGCCGTCATGGTGAGGCGGCGCGGCGTCCAACTCGTATTGCCATGAATGGGTAATTGAGAGAGAATATGATCGTCAACATATTGGCCGATGGCTTCACGCAGATCATCGGCACGACTCATCCTTGAGTTCATGGCCAAGCTCCTGATTTGTGGCTAGCAAATAGAGAGAGGGAGCTTGGTCTTTTTCTTTGATCCTGGTGTTGGTGTCGAGACCAGAGTTCGATTTGGATCTAAATAGATCTGTCGCAACGACTTACAATTTCGTTCACGGCGTTGGGTGCCACGCATCATGTCTAAGCCATGAATGCAGGTTAACTTCACAAACAGCGCCCACGCCAGAGATAATCATCGACAAAGCCAAGAGGCAACAGTTAGATACACCGATCGAAGAACGGGCCTTCGTAATTGATCTTCTCCAGAATCGCCTGATTCGCTTCCGGGAAGTCCTGATCGAGAACTTCCCCGGCTTTCAGCCATTTGAAGCCGTTGTAGTCGGCTTCCAGTTCGACTTCACCTTTGGGCTTGCACAACCAGAATCGCAAATCGACCGTCTCGTGATCGTATTCAAATCGACGTTCGCCGAGCAACAGCACCGGTTCAACTTCGATCCCCGCTTCTTCGCGACATTCCCGCACCGCACACGACATCGGCGATTCATTCTCCTCGCATTTTCCGCCGGGAAACTCAGCCTTTCCGGGGAGAGTACGATCCTCTCCTCGTTTGCCGACAAGATATCGACCGCCGTGCTCCACGACGGCGACTCCAATCATCAAGGCGTCGTCAAGACCGTTCATTCGGCGTTTTCCTGAACATCGTGCGGCGGGGCTCCCATAATGTGATAACCGCCATCGACGTGGAAGATTTCACCGGTCACACCGCTACAAACGTCCGACAGCAAAAACATTCCCGTCTTGCCGACTTCTTCGTGGGTCACGTTTCGACGCAACGGTGAAAAGCCCATGTAGAGTTTCTGCATCTGATCGAATTCTCCCACGGCGGACGCGGCCAGCGTTCTCAGCGGGCCGGCGGAGAGCGCGTTCACGCGAATGCCGTTCGGACCGAGTTCGTTCGCCAGATAAGTCATCGAACTTTCGAGCGCCGCCTTACAGATTCCCATCAGGTTATAGCCGGGGATCACCGTTTCACCGCCGAGGTACGTCATCGCCAGGATACTGCCGCCGTCGGACATCAACTTTTCGGCCCGATTGGCAATCGCGATCAGCGTGTAGGCAGAGATGTCCATCGAAAGTTTGAACCCGTCGCGCGAAACGTCGGTCACACGGCCTTTAAGTTCATCGATCGGAGCGTACGCCATCGAGTGCAGGACGAAGTCGAGTTTGCCGAAGGTTTTTTCGGCTTCCGCAAAGACAGCATCAAGATCGTCATCTTTGGAGGCATCACAGGGCATCACCAGTTTCGCACCGATCGGATCGACCAGTTTACGAAGTCGCTTTTCCGCTTTCGGACGTGCCGGGTCCGCGTCGGGAAGGTGCGTAAATCCCATTTCGGCCCCTTCTTCGGCGAGATACTGAGTAATCGCCCAGGCAATCGACCGATCGTTGGCGATGCCGAAAATGAGCCCTTTTTTCCCTTCAAACATACCCATTGCTGAACCCTTCTCACATTGTTTGATTGTCGCTATTTGTCAAGAGGACCTCCTCATCCGCCCTTCGGGCACCTTCTCCTCCAGAGGAGGAGAGGGACGGGGTGAGGAGGTTTCAAAGTCTCTGGTTATTCTAAAAGTCGTTCTCACACGATACTCATCACTCCGGAAATCATCAATTCCGGAACATTTTCCGAAGCGATTTCGGAGCAATTTTACCGTTAAAAAAAGCACGGGGCCGCTCAATGACAAGCCCCGTGCTGAAAATCAATCGCATGATCCTCGATCCATCAGGCGACCTGTTGGAGTTGTTCGTTCTCCTGTAGATTTTCCAGCGCCTCGGCTTCCATTTCCTCGAGAGCGGTCTCGTCCACAAATCCGACGAGATGCCTGCTGCGAGTTTCATGTTGCAGCTTTTTGAGCGCTTTGGATTCGATCTGTCGGATCCGTTCCCGCGTCACTTTGAAGATACGTCCCGTTTCCTCCAGCGTATAGCTGAAGCCGTCTCCCAATCCGTAACGAAGCTTGATGATCTCCCGTTCGCGATAGGTCAGACTTTTCAGAACGTGCTGAATCTTCTCTTTGAGCATTTCCTGAGTCGCCGACTCGGTCGGACTCGTTTCGTGACCGTCTTCGAGAAAATCACCGTAGCTGCCGTCGGCGTTCTCCCCGATCGGCATATCGAGGCTGATCGGATGACGCCAGGTTTTCATGATCCGCTCGGTTTCATCGACCGGCAAACCGATTGCATCGGCCAGTTCCTCGATCGTGGCGTCGCGTCCAGTTTTCTGGCGAATCTTCTCAGCCTTATGTTTCAATTGCGATATACTCTGGAACATATGGACCGGGATTCGAATCGTGCGGGCGTGATCGGCCACCGATCGCGTAATCGCCTGACGAATCCACCAGGTGGCGTAGGTCGAGAACTTGTAGCCGCGGCGGAACTCGTATTTTTCGACCCCCCGCATCAAACCGGCGTTTCCTTCCTGAATCAGGTCGAGAAACGACAAACCGCGATTCCGATACTTTTTGGCGATCGAAACGACCAGTCGCAAGTTGCCGCTGGACAATTTCTGTTTCGCGCGTGTCCAAGCGTCGAACCGCTCGGTCACTTCGTCCATGCGAGCGACAAATTCACTCGGTTCCTCATAGACCATTCCCGACAATTCATCCAGTTCCTGTTCCATCAGGTCGCAATCGCCACGACGATGCGGATGCGTCTCGGCAACTTTCAGCTCCTGCTGGACTTCGCGAATCCGCTCGGCAATCTGTTGCATCCGTTTCATGATCGGCTGGACGCGATGAGTCCGCAGCGACAGTTCTTCGCAGAGACGAGCCATTTTGCGACGTCGAATCACGATTCGCATTTTCGCTTCGGCGCGATCCTTGTCGGACAACTCCAGGTTGCGCGTGGTATCGAAATCCTCCGAATTCTCATCGAGTAATCGACGCAACGTCGGCAGGTTCGTGGGAATGCGCCCCAGCAACTGATCTTTGTGGGAGTTTTCGGTGTCTGAAGTTCTCAAGGTTCGTTCAAACGGCAATTCTCCTGCGAGAACTTTTTCGAACGTCTCGACGGCCTGACGCAGCAGGAAGTCGGATTCCACCGTCTTCCAACGGAACAGCCGACGCGTGATCTCGATTTCCTTCGCCAGGAAAATTTCCCGCTCGCGAGCCAGCAGGGGGATGTGCCCCATTTGTGCGAGATACATGCGAATCGGATCGCGCGACGACATATTGGAGGCTTCAGCGAGAAAATTTTTCTCCGCTTCAGTCCGTTCGACGGGGTTGTTGAACGAAGTAGGATCGTTCTCTTCCGGACAGGAGGGATCGTGTTGGATGTGAAGCGAGTACTCCTCCATCGCCATCACGATTTTTTCCATCAACGAAGAATCTCCTCCCTCATCGGGAACAAATTCATCCAGTTTCTGAAAGGTGAGGTATCCGGTTTCGACGGCATCTTCCATGAATGCCTGAATCTCGGGGTCAAAACGATACATGAGAAACTCCTTCTTCTCTGTGATTCGTTGAAAACGATTGAGCCAATCGCTTCATACTGAGTGGTTTGGGGGACGAGCCAACATCACCCCGATTTGGTTTGGGACGAGCGTTTGTAACGAAAATTATCGATGAGGAGATGAAACGACGGAGCGAGGCCGCGGCTCATCCGTCTCGGACGACGGCAGTACGGGTGCGGAATGCGGAGCGAGTAGGCGATCCACCATCGCGGGAAACATCGTCAGCGCGATCTCGTTAAAACGACACGTCGCCTCAGAATGAGAAGAAACCGGGCGGTTCCGGACCGGATCCGTTGGTAACATGATGGTCGCCTCCTTGCGAATGTTACTGCTGATAATTTCCGTATTGAGGAATTCGAGGCGACATCTGATCTGTGCCCCGTTCGGCGGTGCAATCTTCGCCCGATCCTTCGGGCAACGCCTCGCCGTCGCCGACCACACTAACAAAAGTTGAATCTTATTGAAGTTTTTTTTCCCTTTCAGGAAGATTTTTTCAGAATTTTTAAGTAATCATATGTTTATATTTCATGAAAGCCCGAAAAATCGAGGGACGATCTCGTTAAAACCGGATCCCATGGGACACATTCCTGGATAAGTCTACCAGATAAGAGTTTCGCTTGCCTCAAACGTCCTCTAGACTTTGTTATCATTCGAGCCTCAGAGCCTGTCTTCAAATTCCATTTTGGCTACGAATGGCAAGCTCTCAGAAAGTGAATTTGACACTCCCGGCCCCCGCCACCCGAAAAGGATCAATCACGTGAAGATCGCCATGATCGGAACCGGTTATGTTGGACTGGTTACCGGAACTTGTCTCGCCGAAAGCAATAACGACGTCACCTGCATCGACATCGATCAGCAAAAGATCGACAACCTGAATAACGGCATCATTCCGATTTACGAACCGGGATTGACGGAACTCGTGCAACGAAATGTTCGCAAAGATCGTTTGCATTTCACCACCAGCTACGAAGAGACGATTCCGGAAGCGGAATGCATCTTCATCGCGGTCGGAACTCCGCAGGGTGAGGACGGTTCCGCGAATCTGAGCGGGTTGTGGAAAGTCACTGAGACTCTCGCGCCGCTCCTCTCGGAAGACGCGATCGTGATCATCAAATCAACGGTTCCGGTGGGAACGAATCGGGCTGTCCTGGAAAAGCTGCAGGAGCTGACGGGGCGAGACGTGAACGTGGCGTCGAACCCTGAGTTCCTCAAAGAGGGGGCCGCCATCGAAGACTTCACACGACCGGATCGCGTCGTCGTCGGCGTCGAGAAGAAAGAAGTCGGCGAGAAATTGTCCGAGTTGTACAAACCGTTTCTGCGCACCGACCATCCGTTTTTGATCATGGGGCTCGAATCGGCGGAAATGACGAAATACGCGGCCAACTGCATGCTGGCCACGAAAATCAGTTTCATTAACGAAATCGCCAATCTCTGCGATCGCGTGGGAGCCAACATCAACGACGTCCGCAAGGGGATCTGCCACGACCAGCGCATCGGTTTCTCATTCCTCTTTCCGGGTGTTGGTTACGGAGGATCGTGTTTCCCGAAAGATGTTCGGGCGCTGATTTCCGTCGCGGAAAGAGCCGAGATGGACCCGGAGATTCTGAGATCGGTCGATGACGTAAACACCAAACAGAAAAAAGTTCTGTTCTCCAAAATCGACAAACATTTCGAAGGGGAGGTGAAAGGCAGAAAAATTGCCATCTGGGGACTCGCCTTCAAACCGCGCACCGACGACATTCGCGAAGCCCCTTCACTCGTGCTGATTGACGACTTGCTCGAAGCGGGAGCGGATATTTCCGTCCACGATCCGGTCGCGATGGAGAACGTCAAAGCGATCTACGGCGATAAGCTGACCTACTGCGAACATCATTACGATACCGTGAAAGATGCCGATGCCCTGGCGATTGTGACGGAATGGAACGAATTCCGAAATCCGGACTTCGATTTCATCAAGCATCAGATGAAATCACCGGTGATCTTTGACGGTCGCAATCTGTTCGATACGCCCCGTCTGATCGGTCAAGGCTTCACTTATATTGGAATCGGGATGTGATCCCCTTCAATCGTCGAAGTCCGCGCGCGCGACAACCAGCGTGATATCATCGTGTAAAGGACGATGATTCACGTAAGCGTACAGTTCCTCGACGATCGCTTCGATCAAATCGGCCGGAGCATAGTCGCGATGATTGAGAATCGTACGAATCATGCGTTCCGAGCCGAACATCTCCCGCGTCCCCGAAAATGCTTCCGGCAAACCGTCCGTCACCATGAACAGTAAGTCGCCGTCGTGAAACTCAATCGGACCGCATTCTTCGTATTCCGAATCCTCCAGTAACCCGAGGAGTAATCCGGAACTCGGAAGATATTCCACACGGCCGTTCGCCCGAAAAAGCCAACCGTCGTGACCGGCACCGACGTAGCGCATCGTGCGGGATTCCGGGTCGAGACTCACCGCCATTAACGAAATGAAACTCCCTTCGGGCGTATCCTCCACGAGAAATTCGTTAAGCTTCGTCAACGAAGCTTTCAAGTCGCCGTGCTGATGAATCATGGCCCGGAGATAAGCTCGGGTCTCCACCATTTGCAGCGCCGGCCCGAGACCGTGTCCGGTCACATCGCCAATGGTTAATACAATTTCGGATCGCTCTTCTGACGTAATAAAATCAAAATAATCACCGCAGGCCTGCGTCGCGGGAATCGCTTTCCCCGCTAACCGAAAGCCTTCCACGCGGGGAGGAATTTCGGGATACAGTTGTCGCTGGACGATCTGAGCGGTTCGCAATTCCTCCGATTTGAGCTCCAGTTGAAGGAGGTGAGAGGTATCTCGTAACGTCACCACCGACTCGATCGGCCCACGATCGTTTTCCGTCACGCCGCAGGTGACATCGGTGGGAACCGAGGTCCCGTCCGGAAAGTGCAACGACCCGTTGGGGAAATGTCGGTCGCGTTCGGAGGCGGAAACCAAACTGTGCAGCAACTCTGGAAGAGAAGTCTTTTCCTCCGCGCCGGGAGTGGTCCGCACCTGAATGTGCTTGAGGGGCGGTATCTCCCCCTCCTCTTCTGCGGATAAGCCGAGCATTAAACGAGCGGCCCGGTTCATGTATTCGATGCCCCCTGCTCGATTCCCTCCGATAATCCCGTCGGAGACCGAATTCAGAATCAGTTCCAACGAGGATTTCAGCCGCTCGACTTCCCGTTCCTGTTGATCCATCTGGGTGATGTCGGTCGAAATTCCGGCGACGGCGTGAATCTCTCCCCTCGGATTACGGAGCGGAAATTTGGAAGAGAGATAGAGATGAGGCCCGTCTTCGTGAGGGGCAATTTCCTTAACCTGAATCGTTTCTCCCCGCTTCACGACCTCGACATCATTTTTGCGGAAGATTTCGGCCAGCGCCTGGGGGAAGATTTCGCTGTCGGTTTTCGAGATGACGTCGTCGAGCTGAAGTTGAAACAATTCTTCGAAACGGCGATTCACAAACTGATATCGCCCCTCCAGATCTTTCACATACACGCAAGTCTCGGTGTTATCGAGAATTTCCCGCAAACGATTCTGGCTTTCCAGCATCGCTGTTCGAGATTGGGTCCGTTCGGTGACGTCAATCGCCGAACACAACAACAATCGATAGGAGGAGGTATCGACGCGATTCGTCCGCAAGTCGATCGGGATGGTGTCTCCATTTTCGAGTTTGAATTCAAACTCGGCCGTCGGTTGCTGATTACAGGGAACCGCATTCGTCATGCGCGAGTTCAAAAACTCGTCCGGCGAGCCGTGTGTCGACTCCTGCAATAGCATCAAGATGGACTGACCGACGAGAGATTCGTGCGAATAATGGGTCAAGGACTGAAAACAGCGGTTGACGGAGAGAATTCGCAGTTGGTCGTCAATCGTGAACAAAGCGATCGGAATTTCATCGAAGAGACGCCAGCATAAGGTCTCCTCAGTCGGGGCACACTCATCTGTCAACTGCCGCGGCGAGGATGATTTTTCCAAAGGACTCATTCCTGGACTCCCCCTAGAGCGAAAGCTGAAGGGATTAATCCCGTGACGCCGCAAGACTCGCTCCAAGTGATCCAGAATCCGTTCCGCAGCGTCCCTCAGTGGCCCCCAAGTGAGCGTTTTCCCGGACTTCGACAGGTGATTGGACTGGTTTCTAACTAAGTCTGACGTTTATTCCAGCGCATTCTCTCACTCAAAACAAGAGTTTTTTCACATCAAACATAAAGAAGCGGGGGAATTTTTGTCGCAACCCTTTAGAAATTAAGGGTTTGCCCCGATGCCCCTAAAGCGGCTTCTTTCAGAACCTCCGACAGCGTCGGGTGGGCGTGACAGACAGCAGCCAGATCCTCACTGGAGGCCCCAAACTCCATCGCCGTACAGGCTTCGGCAATCAAATCGCCCGCGCGCGGACCGATGATGTGGACGCCGAGAATCCGGTCGGTCGTCTTGTCGGCGAGGACTTTCACCTTCCCTTCGGTCATTCCCAACGCCCGGGCTCGTCCGTTGGCTAAAAACGGGAAGGTCCCTTTGTTGTATTCGATCCCCTCTTCCTTGAGCTGGTCCTCGGTCTTGCCGACGGTCGCAATTTCGGGGTCGGTATAAACAACGCCGGGAATGACATTGTAGTTGACGTGGCCGTAACCGGTCGCAAGTTGTTCGACGCAGGCAACTCCTTCATGCTCCGCTTTGTGAGCCAGCATCGGTCCGGGAATCACGTCACCGACGGCAAAGATGCCGGGGACCGACGTTTGGAAATGGGCGTCGACCTGAATGAATCCTCGCTGGTCGGTGTTGACGCCGATATGTTCGAGCCCCAAGCCTTCCACATTCGGTTTGCGACCGGCGGAGAGGAGCACGCGATCGCATTTGATCGGCTCGATTCCTTCCCCTTCCACGACACATTTGCCTTTGACAACTTTCGCGGAGGTGACCGCCACTCCCAACTGAAATTCGAGCCCCTGTTTCTTGAAAATCTTGAGAGCTTCTTTGGCCATCTCGGAATCCATCCCAGGCAGGATGCGATCGAGATATTCGAGGACGGTCACCTTGGCTCCCAGACGGCGCCAGACCGTCCCCAGTTCCAGACCAATATATCCCGCACCAATCACGACCAGATGCTCGGGGACGCTGTCGTACTTGAGCGCTTCGGTGCTGGTGCCGATTTTGTCGAAATCGAGTTCGACGCCCGGCAGTTCGCTCGGCTTGCTACCGGTGGCAATCAGGATGTTGCCCGCTTCGAGGGTTTCCTCTCCCTCGGAACTGGTCACCACCACTTTCCCCGGTTCGGGAATTGAGGCGGTCCCTTCGTAGCGGGTCACTTTGTTTTTCTTGAACAGACCCGCGATCCCCTGCGTCAGGGTATTGACCACGGTATCTTTCTGCCCCAGCATCTTCGCGAGATCGAGAGACAACTTGCCGACGTTGATTCCTCGACCTTCGAAGGCGTGTCCCGCCTGCTCGTAAAGTTCGCTCGATTCGAGCAATGCTTTACTGGGGATACACCCGACGCGCAAACAGGTTCCGCCGAGAGCCGGTTCCTTTTCGATACAGGCGACATTCAAACCGAGTTGTGCCGCGCGAATGGCGGCCGTGTATCCGCCGGGACCGGCACCGATGATGACAAGATCGTGTTGAGGCATGGGAGAAATAATCTTTGCAGTGTCTCAGAAAGTAGTTAGTAGATGCGTGATGATCAGCACTCGATCAGCATCCGGCTCGGCTCTTCAATCACGTCTTTCACGCGTTTGAGGAACGTCACCGCTTCGCGACCGTCAATGATCCGGTGATCGTAACTCAGAGCGAGATACATCATGGGACGAATCACAACCTCTCCGTTCTCAGCGACCACTCGGTCCTGAATGTTGTGCAGGCCGAGGATTCCGCTTTGCGGGGGATTGACGATCGGCGTGGACAACATCGAACCGTAAATCCCGCCGTTACTGATCGTGAATGTTCCTCCCTGAAGTTCCTCCATGGCGAGGTTCCCCTCTTTCGCCCGGACCGCCAGATCGTAGATCGTCTGTTCGATTTCGGCAAAACTGAGTTGATCGGCGTTACGGACGACCGGCACCACCAACCCTTTGCCGCCACCGACCGCAATGCCAATGTCGTAGTAATTGTGATAGACGAGATCGTTACCGCGAACTTCGCCGTTCACCTGCGGGACCGCTTTCAGTCCGTCGATGACCGCTTTCACGAAGAACGACATAAACCCGAGCTTAATGCCATACTTTTTCTGGAAGTCTTCCTGGTACTGCTTTCGCAGATCCATGACCGGCTTCATGTTGACTTCGTTGAATGTCGTCAAGAGGGCCGCGTTTTGTTGGGCCGAGACGAGTCGTTCGGCAATTTTTCGCCGTAACATGCTCATCGGCACCACGTCGGAATCCCGTTCTCCGACCGTGGAGGGCAATTGAGCGGGCGCGGAGCTTTGTTCGGAAGCGAGGTGTCGCTGGACGTCTTCCTTAAGTAATCGACCGCCGGGCCCAGAAGCTTTGACGTCTTCGGCAGCGAGCTTGTTCTCGGCCAGCACGCGAGCGGCCCCCGGCATGACATGTCCATCCGCGGAAGAGGACTTTTTCGGGGGAGCGGCTTGCGATGCGGGAGCGGTCTCTTTCTGGGACTCCTGAGTTTCCGGGACTGATTCGGGAGCGGACTTTGGAGTGTCCCCCTCCGCGGGAGCTTCGGCGGTGTCGTCGATGATCACCAGAGTATCACCGATATTGGCGACGGATCCCTGTTCGAGCACGATTTCCTTGATCACGCCCGAGACCGGAGCCGGCACGTCCATCGTTGCCTTTTCCGATTCGATCTCGACAAGATTTTCATCGGCTTCGATATACTCGCCGACTCCCTTGTAGAATTCGCCGACCATCACTTCGGTGATCGATTCTCCCAACGCGGGAATTTTGACTTCCTTGGCCATCGTTTCAAGCTTTCCAATATCGCTCAGTGAAATGTTCTATCGTGGTTGATTCGTGGTTCAGTCTTCCGCATCCGAAAAAGCTTCCGAAATGACCGCTTCCTGTTCGATTTCGTGACTTTTGAATGAGCCGGTCGCCGGGCTGGCGGACGGCGGACGCGAGACACAAGTAAACGGGAAGCGATCCAACAATCGAGGCCCATAATTGACCATCATGAACTGCCAGGCGCCCATATTTTTTGGTTCTTCCTGGACCCAATAGACGGGAGTGTCATCCGCATACGCCGCAAGTCCTTCGGTCAATTCGGCAGTCGGAAGCGGATACAACTGTTCGACGCGGAGAATCGCCACGTCGTCCCGTTCGTTCTCTTTGCGAACGTGGTCGAGTTCGAAGTAAATCTTGCCGGAGCAGAGCAAAATCCGTTTCGTCTTCTTCGGATCGGCGAAACCGTCGTCCGCAAGAACCCGTCGGAATCGTCCCGTCGAAAGTTCGTCGAGAGATGCCATCGCCTTCGGCTCGCGTAACAGTTTTTTCGGCGTCATCACGATCAGTGGCTTGCGCCACGTTCGCACAATCTGACGACGCAACATATGGAAATGCTGGGCCGCCGTCGACGGATAGCAAATCTGCATGTTGTCTTCGGCGGCAAGCATCAAATAACGTTCGAGCCGTGCGGACGAGTGCTCGGGACCCTGCCCTTCAAAGCCGTGCGGCAACAACATTACCAGGCCAGAGAGTCGTCCCCATTTGTCTTCCGCGGAGGAAATAAACTGGTCGATAATTACCTGGGCGGCGTTCGAGAAATCCCCGAACTGGGCTTCCCAGATGATGAGCCCTTCCGGACGGTCGAGGCTGTAGCCGTATTCGAAACCAAGGACTCCCGCTTCGGAAAGCGGACTGTTGATGATTTCAACATCCCCCTGCCCCGGCGCCAGTTCCGAGAGGGTATTGTAAGGTTGACCGTCTTCGTGGTCGTGGAGAATCGCGTGCCGCTGACTGAAGGTTCCGCGCCCGGAGTCCTGCCCCGTAAAACGGATCGGATGGCCTTCCGCGGCGATGCTCGCCAGCGACATCAGTTCCGCCGCGCCCCAATCGATGGGTCGATCTCCCGTCGCCATCTCGCGCCGCGACTTGAGGACCATGTTTTCGAGTTTCGGATGAGGCGTGAACGATTCCGGCAGCGTACACATCCGCTGCGTCAGTAACGTAAGCTGTTCTCGATCGACGCCCGTTTCCGGTTCTTCGGCAACCTCTTCGAGGCCCCCCGAATATTCCGACCAGTGCCCCTGCATCGACGTTTCGGGATGTTCGTAATTGGGACTGTTGGCCGCCTGCAATTCGTCTTCGTAGTAGTCGTGCGACTCCTGCTCGATCTGCTCCGCTTCGTCCCGGTCGACTTCACCAAGGTTCAGCAGTTGCTTCAGATAGGTCGCTCGTACCGAGCTGCGCGATTTGATCGCTTTGTACATCATCGGCTGCGTGTAAGAAGGCTCGTCGAACTCGTTGTGACCGAGACGACGATAACAGTACATATCGATGATCGCGTCCCGACGGAATTCAGCCTTGAAGTCGATCGCCATGCGGACCGCCTGGGCGACCGCTTCCGGATCTTCCCCGTTCACGTGGAAGATCGGAATCTGCAACATTTTCGCCACGTCGGTGGCGTACAGGCTCGATCGCCCTTCCGACGGCGAGGTGGTGAAGCCGATCTGGTTGTTGACGATCACGTGAATCGTGCCGCCGGTGGTGTAGCCGGGTAGCTCTGACAGATTCAGCGATTCCTGGATGATTCCTTCCCCGGCGAACGCCGCATCGCCGTGAACCAGAATCGTCATCGTCCGTTCACGTTCGTAATCGTTAACGCGATCCTGTCGGGCTCGGGCTCGACCGACGGCCACCGGATTCACAAATTCCAGGTGACTCGGATTAAAGCAGAGCGACAGGTGAACCGTGCGACCGCAGAGAGTCTCACGGTTGTAACTGTATCCCAGGTGATATTTGACGTCGCCGCGACCGCTGTGCAGGTGCGGATCGATATCCAGAAACTCGCGGAACACTTCCCGCGGTCGTTTCCCCATGATATTCGTCAGCACGTTCAAACGTCCCCGGTGAGCCATTCCGAGCAGGATCAGTTCCTGCCCACATTCGCTCGCTTTTTCGACCGCCAGGTCGAGCAGCGGGATCAGCGTTTCGGCCCCTTCGAGGGAAAATCGTTTGTGGCCGCGAAACTTGTCGTGAATGAACGATTCAAATTGAATCGCGTGCGTCAGTTTCTTCAAAATCCGCAATTGTTCATCGCGTGTCAGCGTAGTGCGGTTTTCGGTCTGTTCCAACCGGTACTGCAACCATTCCCGCACCGACATATCGTTGATGTGCGTGAACTGGACGCCGATCGTGCGACAGTAGGTATTCTGCATCCGCTGCACGAGTTCGCGGATCGTCAGCACGTTCGGTCCGCCGATCATGCGCGTCGAAATCGACAGATCGAGTTCCCGTTCGCTGAAGCCGTAGAATTCGGGCGTTAGCTCCTTCGGGACCGGACGCGACTGCCGCAGGGGATCGATCTGCGCGAGGTTATGTCCGAGGACGCGATAATTGCGGACCAGCATATCGACCCGTTCCTGCAACGCGGCGGTGCGGGCTTCGGTCGAGCGGGTTTTGGAGGAGACGTGGCCGTTTGCGTGTGAGACGCCATTTCCTTTGTGGAAGATCGACTTCGGTTCAAAGGAGGGCGCAAAGGAAATCCGACCGTTGAACCGGTCGGATTCTTTCATGGTTCGGAAGGTTTCCTGCCAGTTGTCCGGCACTGAGTGCGGGTCCTGGAGGTATTGTTCGTAGAGTTGCTCAACGTAGGCCAGCGACTCGCTGTAGAGTTCTTCGTGTTCAGCGGAGCTCATTGCAATTTGGCATAAATACGGGCGGGCTTGCGGGTTGGATCGCCAGAACGGGAAATGAATTCTGGAACGGGATAAAGTTCCAGACCGACAACCGGGAGTCGGGCGCTGATCCCCAGCCGCTTTCAATCCGAAGTGACTCGTCGTAACTTCATCAATAGTAGTCACTCCGAGAGGAACTGATAAGGACGGCGGGCCGAATCCGCGAAGATTTTTTCCCAAAAAACGAGCGGGAGTCCCTCCCAACCGACTCTCTACCCGACCAGCCGGGTCGTCGGAAATTTTTCGTCCCGCAAATTGATCCAATTCACCCGCAGACGCTCCTCCCGGAAGTTCCCGAACTCGCCGTCCAGCTTCCCCTCCGCCTGCAAACTCTCGATCGTCGGTTCCTCCCCGCAAGCAGTCGACTTCAGCAG
>JABURQ010000168.1 GCA_014762625.1 Planctomycetaceae bacterium
GTTCGTGTGTCAGCATCTGGGCTCGATAATCCGGTTCGACTTCGCCGTCCGAAAGAAAGTAGATCATTTCCTGTTCCAGCTTCATCGCCAGACGAATCGAAAGACGCGGGTCGGTTCCGTCGTCGGCGTTCGCGGACGCAATCCATTTCAGATATTTCTGTTTGTTTTCCGCGGTTGCGGGAACCAGCCCCTCCGCCGGCATCGGAGACATCTGGTCGTTGAAGAAGACCACGAAGAAGGTCTGGTCCGGTTGGAGCTTGTCGATGAAACCGATCAATTCCATTTTCAAACGTTGAAAGCGAGACAGGCCGTTACTCAGTTGATGATCCTTGTTCATACTTCTCGAACGGTCGAGGACGAAGACAAACGATTTTGCCGATCCCGGATCGCCGAAGAATCCGTGACCGTTTCCTTGTCCCTCGCCGTCTCCATTTCCGCCGCGCCCGGTACCGGCCAGCGCGCCGACATACGTTGCCAAGTTCGCGGAGTTGAGCTCGGTATCGGTGGGGACCGGCAATGATGTATCTGCAAGTTCCGGAGCCGAGACTTTCGTGTCGGTGCTGGAAGCGATGAAGGAAACTGACGAGGATTCACTTCCGCCCGCTTCCGCAGACAACTCCACCGGTCGGATCGGATCCGGTTCCAGCAGATCCGTTTCGGTCTTGTTCTGATTGAAGTGAGCCGTCAGCCCGTCCTGGAAGATCGTAGGAGCTTCCAGCAGAGTCAAAGCCGACAACAGCCCGAACACCAACGCGTGGAGAATGGTAGAAATCCCGTACGCTTCTGCCGGACTTTTCCAGGCAGCACGTTTCGGTGCAGTAATTTCCAATTCGTTCCAGGCTGTAGACATATTCTGACCGTTTGTCGGGCAAACCCGTGATCGGGACCGAAATAGTCGTGTGAAAAGAGACCTTACCCTTTTATTTCACTATCGGCAGAGTCCGGTATCAAGTTCATGTTAGCGGATTCGCATCGTTCAGAACGCCGGAAATTCCGATTCAAAGCCCGAAGAGAGCCCCTCCGATCCACCTTCAGGTATCGTTTTCCGCGTTTCAGAGCACTTACCGTGTTTTCCAAAATGCGTTAAGCTCAGTCATCATCGACGGTTAGAGACAAAACATCTGCAAGCTTGGCGACAGTGATGTCCGAACAATCCCATCCCATCCTGTATTTCGACGGCGTTTGTGGTCTGTGCAATCGTAGCGTCGATTTCATTATCAAACGGGATGCGAACCGCGATTTTCGTTTTGCTCCCTTGCAGGGGGAAACGGCGAAATCAGAACTTTCGACAACAGATATCGAGAATTTCAACACCCTGATACTCCAGACCGAATCGAGGCTGTATCGACGATCTGCGGCAGTGGTCCGGATTTTGTGGAGATTGGGGGGAGCCTGGGCTCTGTTGGGAGTTATTCTGTGGTTGATCCCGTTGCCGTTGCGGAATCTCGGATATCGACTCGTTTCGATGTCACGTTATTCCTTGTTCGGGAAGAAAGAATCGTGTCGAATTCCGGCTCCCGAAGAGCGTGACCAGTTTCTGGATTGATTGATGGCGTTGATCGGAGAGACCGTTATGATAGGAACTGATCGATTTCCCAGGACTCCGCTGTTCCTCTCAACGACCGACGACTTTGGAAATCTTTATCAGGTGCGATCGTTCGCGAACTGCTTGCCGACTTCATGAGGCCGTGTCGGCGAATACCTCGACATCAATATCAAGACAAATTGAAAAGACCGGGACGGAGTACAAAGCATGACGCAGGACGATCAATCGGCGGATCAATCTCAACAGCCGGAACCACCACCACCGGCCATTCCCGAAACGATCCAGACACCCGGCGCGCAGAAGCCGCGAAAGTTGAGGCTGAAGTGGTTGTTTCTCCTGTGGACGCCGGTCGCGGCTGCGTTCGGATTGTTTTACTACTTCAATCAAACAGAATTCGTGATTGATACTCTCAACGTCAAGTTCGATGAGAGTACGTTTTCCTTTCTGAGTGTTTATCTGTTGCTGCCGTTGACCTTGGTGTTAACGCTTTTCTGGTGGACGTTTCTGTCAGGAGTCAGTTGGCGGGGTTGGTTTGTGGGACTGGTGCTCGTTGCGGCGGCTGGTGGCGGACTGGCGGCGTCGGTGCGCGTGGAGTCTTTTGAAGGCGATATGTTCCCGAGATTGGCTTGGCGCTGGGACCCCACGTCGGAAGATCTCGCCCGCGCCGCGAAAGGGGCTCGCGAGAAGTCTGACCTGGAAGTCTCGGAGCGAACGTTGACGATCTCGGAGGATGACTGGCCCGAGTTCCGGAACGACGACCGCGAGGGACATGTTCTCAACGTGCAACTCGATCGCGACTTTGAGGCTCACCCTCCTGAAGAGTTGTGGCGAATCAAGGTCGGCTTGGGATGGTCGTCGTTTTCCATCGTCGATGATCTCTGTTGGACGCAGGAACAACTCGGAGACGAGGAACTCGTCGTCTGTTACGAGCTGGAGACGGGTAAGGAGGTCTGGACTCATGCGGACAAAACTCGATGGTCGGAACCGGTCGGCGGAGACGGACCACGCGGGACACCGACCATATCCGACGGCAAAGCCTACACGCTGGGTGGAACCGGATTGCTGAATTGTTTGAATGCCCTTACGGGGGAGCTGATTTGGCAGCGCAATATTCTGGAAGATGCCGGTGCCGATAACGTGCAATGGGCGATGTCCGGTTCCCCTTTGGTCGTAGACAAGATGGTCGTTGTGAATGCGGGCATCGCGAAAGCCGACCTGGAAAAAGATCCTAAACAACGGCAGTCCGACAAAGCGGTCATCGCTTACGACAAACTGACCGGAGAAATGATCTGGGCGCAGGGGAAATACCCCGCCTCGTATGCGGGAGTCCACGTCGCGGAATTGGACGGCCAACAGTCCTTAATTGTTTATGACGGCAACGGCGTGGCCGGAGTCGATCCCGCCGACGGTCGTGAACTCTGGCGTTTCGAATGGTCCAACATGCCGAAAGTGAACGCCGTCCAACCGATTGCGCGCGACAATCAGGTCTTCATCTCCAGCAGTTACAATAAAGGTTCGGTGCTACTGAATGTGAACCGGACGGAGGACGCTTGGAGCGTCGAACCGGAATGGGAGAAGAAGAATTTCTTTAAACTGAAGTTCAACGACGGCGTCTACAAAGACGGATACATCTACGGTCTCGACGAAACTTTGATGTCGTGCATCGAGATGAAGTCCGGACGGCGGATGTGGAAGGCTCGGTCCGATACCGGCTTTGGTCAGTTGATTCTGGTCGGCGACACGTTGGTGATCATTACCGAGCAGGGGGAGCTCGTCTTCGCCGACGCCACCCCGGAAGAGTGGCGTGAACTGTATCGCCTGCCCGTGATGGACGGTAAGACGTGGAATAATCCGGCTTTCGCACGGGGTTATCTGATCGTGCGCAACTATGAAGAAGCGGTTTGTCTGAAATTGAAGCTGGCGGAGGAACCCCCTCAGGTCGCGGAGTCAGAAGAAGCCGACACCGAAGAATGATGGAATGGCTGGGAGTTGTCTCACCGGGTCATGCTTTCGTCAATTGCCTGTTTGCCCTGGAATCCTCGCATTGCCCGATCTTCCGCCTATCGTTATGATTACGGCTCTCACAGGACGGATTCCAGCCAGTGAAACAGGGACGATGACCGCAATTTCTCCAGCCTCGATACGAGTCGGCCTCGGCCAGGACGCGCACCGATTGATCGTCGGTCCGCCGCTCATGCTGGGAGGGGTCGAAATCCCTTCTGCCAAAGGGCTCGACGGACATAGCGACGCGGATGTCCTGCTGCATGCGGTGACCGACGCTATTCTAGGGGCGGCGGGACTCGGCGACATCGGAGAATGGTTCCCCAATTCCGATCCGAAATGGAAAGGGGCCGCGTCGGACGTATTCGTGATCGAAGCGGTCAAGGAAGTCCACCGTCGCGGCTGGACGATCACCAATCTCGATTGCACGATCTCCGCGGAACAGCCGAAGTTGACGCCTCATAAGCCGGAAATTCGCAAACGTCTCGCCGAGCTTTTGCAACTCGACGAAAGTCAGGTGAACGTCAAAGCCAAAACGGGCGAACTCGTCGGCCCGGTCGGGCGCGGCGAAGCGATGACGGCGGAAGCGATCGTGTTGCTCGTCCGCACGAACCATAATTCTCAGACAGAATCCTAAAACATTGGAGTCGATCACCAGGATGTCACTCAAAGTTTACAATACACTCACGCGGACTAAAGAACCGTTTAAAACCATCGAGCCGGGCAAGGTCGGCATGTATCTCTGCGGTCCGACGGTTTACAAACCGGCCCACATCGGCCACATGGTCGGTCCTGTGATTTTCGACACGGTGAAACGATACCTGACTTACCTCGGTTACGACGTGACCTACATCATCAATATCACCGATGTCGATGATAAGCTCATCAACAAGGCGAATGAGAAGGGGATGACGGTCGAGGCTCTCGCCAAGGAGATGACGCAGGATTATTTCGAGAACCTGGAGACGATGGGAGTCGATACCGTCGATCAATTTCCCTACGCCACCGAGCATATTCAGGAAATGCTCGACATGATTCAGAAGCTGGTCGACGACGGTTACGCCTATCCCCTCGACGGCGATGTCTACTTCGAGACGACCAAAGATGATGATTATGGATCGTTGAGCGGTCGCAAACTCGATGAAATCATGTCGGGGACGCGCGTCGAAGCGACCGACAAGAAGCATCATCCCGCCGACTTCGCCCTCTGGAAGAAGTCCAAACCGGGAGAACCCTCCTGGGAGAGTCCGTGGGGGCCGGGCCGTCCCGGTTGGCATATTGAATGCTCGGCGATGAGCATGAAATACATCGGGGAAACACTCGACATTCACGGCGGCGGACTCGATCTGATGTTCCCGCATCACGAAAACGAGCTCGCTCAATCCGAATGCTGCACGGGAAAACCGTTTGCGACATTTTGGATGCACAACGGCTTGATGCAGGCGAGCGGCGAATCCGGAAAAGTCGGTGGAGCCCACGATGCAAGCGGCGACCTGAATACATCCAAGGAGGCTCAGGAAGCGGGTAAATTGGCCGGTTCCAAAGGAGCCGACTCGGTCAAGTTAATGTTCGAGAAGTTCGATCCAGAAACGATTCGCTTCTTTCTGCTGGCGACACATTACCGCAGCCCGATCGACTTCAGCGAAGAACGGATCGCCGAGATTGACAAGAGTATCGACGGCTTTTACCGCCTGTTCGAAACCTTCGAACGCATCTCGGGGAAAAGTTTTTACGATCTGGAAACCGCTCCGACTCGCGAGGACAGCGTTTCACTGGAAGAAGCCGAGTCCGAACTGCTCAAGGAAATCGCTCTTTTCCGGGCCCGTTTCTGGGAAGCGATGGACGACGACTTCAACACCGGCGGCGGTGTCGGCATCCTGCACGAAATGCGGAAAGCGATCAACGCCTTCATTGCCGAGGAAAAACTGGGCGATAACTCCGACGACGCTGCAGCCGTCACCACATTGACGACCGCCGTCAGCATTTTGAAAGAACTGTCGAACCTGTTGGGTGTCTTCCGCAAACCGTTACAGAAATCAGCCGGTGCCGATGATGAATTTGTCAACGGCTTGATGAATCTGATTATCGACCTGCGTGCCGAAGCGCGGGAGACCAAAAACTGGGGAATCGCCGACCGTATTCGAGACGGCTTGAAGGAGTTGAAAGTCACTCTCGAAGACCGCACCGGCGATACCCTGTGGCGACGAGAATAGGGATTTTGAATTTCCGATTGGGAATTATGGATGTAGAATCGGTTTCAACAGCCAGTGATTATTCAAAACCTCTCATCCGCCCTTCGGCCTTCATCAGCGATGATTCACAATTCAACGATCCAACCTGCATGCCACCCTCTCCTCCTTTGGAGGAGAGGGTCGGGGTGAGGAGGACTTAAATAATCGAGACCGGTAAAATCGGTCTACGGAATCTGGATCATATTCGCCCTCACAGTAAGCCGACTCTCCGTGTCGGCATGTCCGATGTTGATTGTTTCAATTAATCAATTTACATGACCGTCGAAAACCCACAATCCGAAATCGAAAATCCGAACTCGGAACTTCCCGAACGGATTCTGGGAATCGATCCGTCCCTCACGTGTACCGGTTACGCTGTTATCGAACGAACCTCCCGCGGCCCGGTCCTCAAAGAGGGTGGCGTCGTGAGGTCGGATGCGGACAAAACCCTGGCACAACGCATCTGCGAAATCGCCGTCGGACTGCGCGAAGTGATCGAACAATATCAGCCCAAAGCAGTCGCTATCGAGCAGGTCTATGCGATGCCCGACAATCCGCAGACGACGATCAAAATGGCTCACGTTCGTGGTGCGATTTTGATGCAGGCCGCGGAACGCGAAATTCCGGTCCTCGATTACTCGCCCCGCGAGATTAAAAAACTTCTTACCGGAAGCGGACGCGCCGGGAAAGAACAGGTGCAGTTCGCTGTCCAGCGGGAACTGGGACTCAAATCGATACTTGAACCGAATGACGTCGCCGATGCGACCGCGGTCGCTTTGTGTCTTTACCACAGCGTCAAATTCGCCGCCTGAGAAATGTGACTCTGAAGAACGGATTCTCATGATTACACGCATTACCGGCAGGCTGGTCTCTCTGGGAGAAACCGCCGCTCAAATTGAGGCAGGACCCTTTCATTACGAAGTCCTCGTGCCCGAGTTTGTGCGGCGTCAATTGCACGCCAGACTCGGCGAAGAGGTCTCGCTCCAGACAATCGAGTTTCTGGAAGGGAATCCTCAGAAAGGGCGGATGATCCCCCGTCTGATCGGCTTTCTGTCATCGGCGGAACTCGAGTTTTTCGACCTGATCTGTTCCGTGGACGGCGTCGGAGTCCGCAAAGCGTTGCGGGCGATGGTCCGCCCGGTGAGAGAAGTCGCCGAAGCGATCGAAGATCAGGATCCCAAACAACTCAGCACCCTGCCGGGGATCGGTCCCGCAATGGCGGATCGTATCATCGCCAAGCTCCGGCGCAAGATGGCGAAGTTTGCCTTGATGGTCGGGGGAGAGATGTCGGGCGAACCGGAATCACGCGATATCGCGTCGGAAGCTTATGAGGCGTTGATCGCTCTGGGGCACTCTCCCGCGAACGCCCGCCAGAAACTGGAAACCGTGATGGACGGCAATAAAGCGTATAAAACGGTCGAAGATCTGCTGACCGAAATCTACAAACGCGAACGAGAGTGAGTTTTGATTCGTAGTGCCTACCTGCATGCCACCCTCTCCTCCTCTGGAGGAGAGGGACGGGGTGAGGAGGACTTAAATAATCGAGACCGGTAAAACCGGTCTACAGAATCTGGATCATATTCGCCCGCGTGAGTCAACAAATCCCCCAAGCTTCGGGGGCATATCGGGTGAGTACACCAGACAATCTGTTCTCCAGAGACATCGAGCGACATTCCGCGTTTTGGTTGGCCGACACTCCGTGTCGGCATGAGCGATGGTGAAGGTTGCTCACGGGAGCTTCTGTCTGACAGAGCGGCCCTGCCGCTCGAACGACTACTTCCCACTCTGTTTCCAGAGCGCTTTCAATTCATCGAAACCGCGCAGGGTCTGGCCCTCCTCCACTTTGGGCAGCGGAGGCTCTTTCTTCTTCTTTCGTTTCCGTTTCTTCGGTTTTTTATGGTTCGACTTCTGTTGTTGAGAAGTTTTTTTCTGACGCGCGGTACGTTCGGGCGGAGGTTCTTTTTTCGGAGCTTCCGTCCCCGGTTCGATCATGGTAAGCCCGACCCGTTTGCGTTCCCGATCGATGTCCAACACCCAGACGGTGATCGAATCTCCCACGCCGACTACTTCGTGAGGCGATTTAACGAATCCCGTTGACATCTGGCTGATGTGAACCAGACCGCTGTCTTTCAATCCGATATCGACGAAGACGCCGAAATCGACCACGTTCAGGACCGTTCCCGTAAGCTCCATCCCGGCGTGCAGGTCTTCCAGTTTGAGGATCCCTTTTTTGAACGTCGGTTCCGCGTGTTCGCCGCGGGGATCCTGATCGGGACGGGAAAGATCGGCGATCAATTCGTCAAGCTTGGCTCGCGTGAACCCGAGTTGTGTGGCCAGTTCCTCCAAAGATTTTCCTTCGAGGGCTTGTGTGAACCGTCCCTTGGTCAGGATCTCTTGCGGTTCAACGTCCAGTGCGGCGAGTAATTTCCGAGCGTCGTCATAGCTTTCGGGGTGAATCCAGGTCGCGTCGAGCGGTTCCTCGCTGTCCCGGATTTTGAGGAAGCCGGCCGCTTGTGTGAAGGTCGCTTCGCCGATCCCCGCCACTTCAAGCAGTTGTTGGCGCTGTTTGATCTGGCCGTGGTCCTGGCGGAAGTCGCAGATGCGGCGGGCGATGAGCTGGTTCAAGCCGGAGACGCGTTGCAAGAGTGAGACCGACGCGGTATTCAAATCAGCTCCCACATAATTCACGCAGGACTCAATCACTTCTTCGAGAGAATCCTGGAGCAATCGCGGCGTGACATCGTGTTGATACATGCCGACACCGAGATGTTGCGGGTCGATCTTCACCAGTTCCGAAAGCGGATCGATGACCCGACGACCGAGCGAGATCGTGCCGCGAACCGTGGCGTCGAGGTCGGGGAATTCCTGCCGGGCGATCGCGGAAGTGGAATAGATGGAGGCGCCTGCTTCATTGGCGATCAGATAGCGTAGTTCGGGAAAATGGTTTTCGATGACGGAAGAGACGAGTTCTTCCGTTTCCCGGCACGCGGTTCCGTTTCCGATCGCGATCAAACCGCATTCGTGTTCCTTGATGAAGTCGGCGAGTTTTTGTTCGTTCTCGGTCCGTTTATCCTCCGAGCCGGTCACGTATATCAGATCGGAAGCAACAAGGCTGCCGTGAGTATCCAGGACGGCCAGTTTGCAACCGGTCCGGAAACCGGGATCGATCGCCAGCAGCTTCTTGCCGCGGAGCGGAGGTTGCAGGAGCAGGTTGCGCAGATTTTTCGCGAAGACTTCGACCGCGTGTTTTTCCGCTGCTTCAGTCGCTTCCCGACGACATTCGCGATCGAGCGCGGGGCCGATGAATCGGTCGAGCGCATCGCGCACGCACTCTCGCAAAAATTCGCAGGCGGGATGCCGGCTGAGCGACAGGGCGTCGGCAATTTTGCGTTCGGCTTTTTCGATATCCCATTCAAACCGGTTTTTCAGAATCCCTTCTTTCTCACCCCGGTTCACCGCCAGCAGGCGATGTGGCGGAATCTTTGCCACCGCTTCGGAGTAGTCGAAGTAGTCGCGGTATTCCGAATTCTTCGCGTCGTCCTTGTGACTTTTCGCGACGTTGACTTTGAAGGTGCCGGTCCGCTTGCCAATCTCGCGGCTGTACTGACGGAAGTCGGCGTTCTCGCCGATTCGTTCTGCGATGATATCGGCCGCTCCGCGCAGAGCGGCTTCTCCATCATCGACCCCTTGTTCCGGATCGACGAACGACTTCGCGGCGGCGTCCAAATCGGCTTGCGGAGTTTTGCCGTCCCAGATCGTATTGGCCAGCGGTTCGAGTCCCTGTTCGCGGGCTTTGGTGGCGCGGGACTGTCGCTTCGGACGGTAGGGAAGGTAGAGGTCTTCGAGCCGTTTGAGCGAATCGGCGGCGAGAATCGACTGTTTCAATTCGTCGGTCAGTTTGTCCTGAGCCGCGATCAGTCGCAGGATCGCGTCCGCCCGTTCGGCGATCTGACGTCGCTCGTGAACCGCTTTCTGAATCGCCCGGATCTGTTCTTCGTCGAGTTGTCCGGTTCGTTCCTTTCGATAGCGGGTAATGAACGGAACGGTGTTGCCTTCATCGAGCAGTGCGACGGTCTGTTCGACCTGCCTGGGTTCGAGGCGCAACTCGCGCGCCAGTGAGGAGAGATCGATCTCGGTCTGATTCGACATAAGTGAAGAGTATCGCAGGGAAAGGATCAGGAATTCATCCTAACGAATGGCTGCCGGGTCTACAAAGAATTCCCCCATTTCCCCGCAGAATTTTCACCGGCAAATTTGACCGTTCCGAGCCTCCTCCGATGCGCGGAATCTGCCTGTTTACGAAACCATCGGCAAACCCTGCCGACCTTGAACGGCAAACGTCACGTTGAGCTTGTCTGCTGCAATGTCCTAAGTTCACCGGTTTCACAAAATCCCCACCGCGAACGCAATCGGTTTTTTCGGAATTATTTATCAAGGCTCAAGGCCTGTATGTCGATATATGAAGAAGACGAATTATTTTTTATTGACGTCTCAGGATGACGACAGCAACCAAGGATGGTTCCCCATGCAGCCTCGACTGAAACTCTATCTCGGTGACGACGATCATGGTGCTCCCGCTGAAGTATCTATGAAGCTGGATGAGTTTGCGAAAATCATTCAGGAAGCGACCAAGTGGGACAGTTCCTGGCTCCACGACTTTGCTCACGATGAAGTCAAAATCAGTTCCGATCTCTACGAACTGATCTCGCTCTACTCGTCGATGCGACCTACGGCCTAACAGCGTGTTGAGAAACGGATTTGTCCGCGAGAATGAGAGTTTTGAGATGATCACAAGGAAAAAATTCGCAGGTGAATCCCATGATTCATCGAGAATTTGTGACGATGTGACTCAGCTCAAAAATCCTTTCACAGCAGAATTGAGTTTTTCAACGGGCTGCTAAACTGACAGTCTCTCAAGACTTGATCTCCTGCCCCCGGTGAACTCTGATACAACCTCTATGTTGTAATCAGGATTCCCGTCGATGACCGCTGAGAAACTTCGTTCCGATGCTCTTTCGATCTGGCAAGCCGGTGTGGATGCGGTTCGCCCCGAACGGTTGATCCCGCGCGTGGTGAGTGTGAGCGAAGAGACGCTACGTATCGGCGAGCGATCGGTCGCTCTCTCGGACTGGGATCGGATCGTCGTTGTCGGCACGGGGAAAGCGGGAGCCTCGATGGCCGCGGCGTTGGAATCTGCGCTGGGAGAGGAACTCTGTCGAGAGAAAGTGACCGGCTGGGTGAACGTTCCCGAAAATTGCGCCGAGGAACGGGAATTCATCCATCTGCACGGGGCGCGACCGGCGGGAGTCAACGAACCGACCGCAGCGGGAGTCCGCGGCACGCAAGAAATTCTCAACCTGGCGCATTCCTGTACGCAGCGCGATCTGTGTCTCGTGCTGATTTCGGGGGGCGGCAGCGCGCTGATGCCCGCGCCGATCGAGGGAATGACTCTGAACGATCTGCAAGCGGTTACCCGACATCTCATGCACTCCGGGGCGACGATTAACGAACTCAATTGCGTTCGCAAACAACTCTCGGCAGTGAAGGGAGGACGACTCGCACAGGCCGCGCTCGGGGCCGGAGAGATCATCTCGCTGATCATTTCGGATGTGGTCGGCGACCCGCTCGACGTGATCGCCTCCGGTCCCACTGTCCCCGATCCGGGAACGCCCCAACAGGCGCTCGATATCCTCGAACAGCAGTACGAAACTCGCGACGCGATTCCCGAAAATGTCCGTCAGGTCCTGGAGAAACAGAGCCGCTCAAAAACAGCGGAAGAGACCTTCCCCGAACAGGTTCAAAATCTCCTCATCGGAACGAACGCCGAGGCACTCAAAGCGAGCCTGCAGAAAGCCGAAGAACTCGGCTACGCCGTCCATTCACTCGGTTCGGAAAATGAAGGAGACGCGGACGACTACGGCGTCGAACTGGCTCAGCTCGCCCGCAGGATTCGCGACGAGAGCCGACCGCTCGCCCCGCCAGCCTGTGTCCTTTCCGGAGGCGAACCGACGGTGACGTTTGCCGAATCCGATCAGCCTCGGAAAGGAGGCCGCAACCAGCAACTGGTCCTGTCGGCTTTGATTGAGTTGAAAGCCGATGCGGACCGTATCGCGATTCTCTCCGGCGGAACGGACGGCGAAGACGGACCGACCGACGCGGCGGGTGCGTTCCTCGATCAGCAACTGATCGCAGAGATGCAGGCTCAGGGACTCGATCCTTCTGTCTATCGCGACGTGCAGAATGCGTATCCGTTCTTCGACCAACTGGGAGGCTTGATCAAAACCGGCCCGACGAATACGAATGTCATGGATCTGCGAGTGGTCTTGGTGGGTGGGTGATCTGAGAGATTGTCTTCGAACCACGCCTCCGTGCCGAAAAATTCTTGACACACCACTCCTAGCGGGCGACAATGCGTTTGTTCACCATCTGCAGGAAAAGTTCTGAAGGAATAATGAACCTCTTTAAGATACTAATCGGCCTCTGCATTACTTTCATTCTGACGTCCTGTTCAAAGACTGAGGACCGCGAACTTATGTGGGAGACAAGGAAGTATTCTGACGGAAAGATAGCTTCCACTCACGAAGCTCAGGAAGCAGCAGAGAGGTATTTCAAGAGGACGGACTTAATCGGAAGGAACAAGGAAGAGGTATTTGAACTTGTTGGACACCCTCAGAAATCAAACGATTCGGTTTACAACTTCCCCTTCTACCCACCGGAAGAAGAGAATGTGATTGTCTATAGGTTCGACACTGGAAACTACGGTTGGCAGTTCAATATCATTTTAGATGACAATGACACAGTCACTAAGGTTGTGAAATTAGGAATAGAATGAAGACAGAACCAGTCGCTAGAGTTGACACTACTCTGCGAATGGTCGAGAGAACGTGACTCGTTAACTCTTACTCATACATCGCTTCCATGTTATCGATCACTTCCATCGTGTATTCGTCGTGCTTCCAGTCTTCACTCAAAATCAACTCTCCCGATTCGTTGCGTTGGACATAGTTGAGAAGAGAGGTTGACTGAGGTAAGGGGCCACGTCCATTAGTCTCGCGGAGATTCGCGACCACGTCCTGAAGGATCAATTTGCCCAGCCGAGGCTCCTCAGAAAGCCAGACGGCTGCTTCCCGGTAGTGGTTTTGTGTCATGGTACCAATATGGTTGGAGGAACCATGATTGTTGCCGAGATGGTGCCATTCCAGTTGAGTCCTCTCCGGCAAACCACCTTTCTTGATAATCAGGGCGCGATAAGGTTCTTCGAGACGCCGAGTCGAGACGCGGTCTTTCTGGTCGATGTACATCAAGTCTCCGTTTCCCGTACAGATCAGAATGTCCGTAATGATGATGTGGGGTGGGTAAATGAGGACGGCGAGGCAGACGGCAATCAGAATCAGAAGTGTGAATTCCAGTTTTCGCATGACGGAAACACCGTTCGTCTTAACGAGCTTCGCGAATATATCCTGACCGTTTCATTCTCTCATAGGGTGAATGAATGAACAAGAGGAGTCTCGCGCAGCGGCGCGGAGACGCAGAGAAAGAAGAAGGGGAACACTAATCTTCGCTAATTGACGCTAATCTAATAACGATAGTTTAGCGCAGATTAGTGTTTATCAGTGTTCCTGAATTTGAACGGTTTGATCATCTTGCCAGAAGCTTCAAATCACATGCTCACGCAAGCGAGAGCATGGCACCGGGCTAGCGCAAGCCTGCGGTTTCTGACACCTGCTTTGCGTTTCTCTGTCTCTCTGCGACTTTGCGTCAAATCCCTTTGAATTCTTTTACCCGGCCAGCTTGCGCTGACGGCTCAAATTCTGAGTTGGAACTGCCATCATTTCCGGTTACAACATCCCGCATGTCACTCGTCGTCTATAAACTCGGAGGTTCGTTGCTCGATCTCCCCGATCTCGGGGAACGCCTGAAGACGCTCTGGTCGGCGCGGCCGGAGGAGGAGCGGCGACTGCTGATCGTCGGCGGGGGAAAGTTCGCCGACGTGGTCCGCGAATGGGATGCCCGCTTCGGTCTGGGGGATGAAGATGCCCACGAGCTGGCGGTGATGTCGCTCGGTCTCTCGGAGTCGCTGATCGAGCGGATGATTCCCCGGCTGGTACCGGTACAGGATTTTCAGGACGCGCTCGGGCTCGACGCCGGCGAGACCGGCCTGGTCTCAGTGGCCGAGTTGTTGGACGTTGGAGAAGAGGCGGGAGAGTTTGTGCCGCGAAACTGGGAGTTCACGACTGACTCCATCTCGGCCTGGGTGGCGGGGCTGGTGGAGGCGGAGGAGTTGATTCTGCTGAAGTCGACTGCTTGCGGGGAGGAACCGACGATCGAGAGTTTGCAGGCGCAGGGGAAGCTGGACGGCGCGGTCGGGAACTGCCGGGAGGAGCGTCGGCGGGTGAATGGGATCAATTTGCGGGACGAAAAATTTCCGACGACACGGCTGGGCGGGTAGAGAGTCGGTTGGGAGGGAGACCCGCTCGCTATTTGGGAAAAGACCGGCGCGGA
>JABURQ010000189.1 GCA_014762625.1 Planctomycetaceae bacterium
GCCGATGACGGTCCCCCGCCTCCCGGTAACGATTTGCCTCCCGAGATCGGTTCTCAGGGAAACGAAGACGCCGCCTTCCCCATTGATATCAGTGAGGAAGAGGCGGAAGCGCTGATGGAAGCGAGGTCCATCCCGCTGCCTCTGATCGGAACCGTGAATGCCGACGATCTGGGGATTTTTGCCCTGACTGTGGTGGTGGGACTGGTAGACGGTTTCAACCCCTGCGCGATGTGGGTGTTGCTGTTTCTGTTATCCCTGCTGGTGAATCTGAAAGATCGTAAAAAGATGTTCGCGATTGCCGGCGTATTTGTGCTGATCAGCGGCATCGCCTACTTCATCTTCATGGCCTTCTGGCTGGAGATTTATATCCTACTCGGCTTCATGCGTAAGATTCAGATCGCCTTGGGCATTATGGCGCTGGTGATCGGCGGGATTCACATCAAGGATTTCTTTGCGTTCAAGAAAGGAGTCTCGCTCTCGATTCCCGACTCCGCCAAATCCAAAATCAATGTCCACATGCGGAAGATCATCACCGCGGAAACCCTCTGGGCCGCCGTCCTCGGAGCGTCCGTGCTGGCAGTGATGGTGAACGTTCTGGAGATGCTTTGCACGCTGGGCCTGCCGACTCTCTACACGAACATTCTGGAATCGTACGGCTATCCCCGCTGGAAAGATTACGCTTACATTGGACTCTATAACGTCGCTTATATGTTCGACGACAGTATTATGGTGATTATTGCCGTCGTGACGCTCGGTAAGCAACGTCTGGAAGAGAAACAGGGACGCTGGTTGAAACTGGTCAGCGGGACGGTGATCGCGGTCATCGGATTGTTGATGTTGTTCAAACCGGAGTGGCTGGGGCAAAGCAATCCGAACAAGATCGAGGAATCCACGCCCGCCGTCTCGGATTCTGTCGATGGAAAGTAAGCGGGTAACCTTCCATCTCCGAGTTGTCAGTTGAGGGAATTCGGTGAACTCACATCAGGGAACGATCGTCCGCTGGGACGACGAACGGGGCTTCGGATTCATTGTCGGCGACACGCGTACCGATGAGGTGTTCGTCCACATCTCGGGATTCGTTCATACGTCGCATCGCCCTGAGATTGGTGACTTTGTGAGTTACGAACTCAACAGGGATGAGCGTGGCCGGCCGCGTGCCGAAAGCGTTCTATTTCTCGATGAGAAGAAAAACCATGTGGGGAAATCTTGGAATCCGGCTCTGATCGCGGTGCTGTCGTTTGTGGCAGCTCTCACAGGAGCGATTTTTTCGGAACTCCTCTCAGTCTGGATCGCGGTGGTCTATGGTCTCATGAGTCTGGTTACTTTCGTGGTTTATGCCGTCGATAAATCAGCGGCTCGACGAGACCGATGGCGAATTTCTGAAGCCACCTTATTGTTGCTGGGACTGCTGGGAGGATGGCCCGGCGCGGTTTTCGCTCAACAAACGCTTCGTCACAAATCAAGCAAACGCTCGTTTCAAAGGGCTTTCTGGCTGACGGTCGGGTGCAATTTACTGATGATCGGATACGTAGCCTGGAATGATGGCTGGCGTGCCGCATTACGATCTCTGGAAGAGTTCCACGAACCGGCACAGAGTCAACCATTGGTTCCGTTGCCTGAGGAGGAGAGTTTACCGCGTATCATTCCCGCCAATTGATCTCTGAGAGAATTTCAGTGGAGCGTGCGGGCAGTATCCGCGGCAAGTTGGGTCTGGAAGATTGAGAGCAATGAACCTCGCGTTCGGGGATCGGGATCATTGTTCGATAAGTTTCAGATCAGCGATGACCATACGATGATCGGAATAAGTTGTTCGACGAGACCAACAGGTACCGATCTGGAAATCAAACTGCGAACCCCAAATCTGATCCACTCGAAAGAGGGGCCACTCATTCGTCCCCGTCGCCCCCCATCCCCTTCCGGAGTTCCCAAACGCCTCTGTCATTTGGGTCGCGAGTGGGCTTAACGCAGCATCGTAAGGAGGGGCGTTAAAGTCACCGCCGATGATTGTCGGCAACGAAGACTGATCGGAGTTCAGTTCCGCGACGAGCTCACGAATTTCCCGGCGATGCGATTCGCGAACTTCTCGATGATCGCTCCAGAATCCCGGTTCCCAGAAGTCCACACGAAACGCGGGAGCCGAGAGACGGAGACTGACCAGTCTCACAATCCTACCGGACTCCAAACGAACGGACGCCAGAACGTATCGACCATCCTCCGCCACAGACTCCTCGATCAGATTTCCTCGGGCTATGAGACTCGCATTCCAGCCATGGACAACCACCGCTTGTTCTCCGAACTGTTTTTGTGCGAACCGCTCCACATTCTCGTGTTGGGGGGATTCCTGAAGAAAGATGACATCAGGTTCGAGTGCTGCGACTTCTCGCGCACTGCGAATACCCCCATCCCCACAGTTCAAAGTGATCGCTCGCAGACAATTTCCGGTCTGACAGTTCTGTTGCCAATCGGCATTCGGCCAACTGGAAACTTTCCAGACTGTCTGCGATTGTTCCACAAAGACCACAAGAAAAACACACCAGAATGCCAGAGTTCCACGAACCAGAGGAGAGTTCCAACGGTGAATCATGGGAGCGAGAGAAAGCATTCCCACAATCGCCCAAAACCAGGGAGGTATCAGAGCCAGCGCAGCCAATTGGTCAGGCTGTAACAGATAATTCAAGGCCGACAACATCCCCAGCATCAGAGATCCACTCAGCCAGATTCTGCCACGAAGCGAGAGCGATGATGCTGAACTGGGTTGTGAAGAATCAGTCATACTCTTGGTTTATTCTGAGAGAGCTTCCTCGATGACGAACTGCGTTAACGCTACGGATTGAAACCAGCCTTGCCAGAGATTGTGCCCCTGTCCCGCGATCACTTCGAGCTCGATCGGTCCGCCGAGAGCTTTGTAACGTGCGGCCAGTTCTCCGGAATTCTGTGCCAGCGGGACGACTTTGTCCATATCGCCGTGGAGATGATAGATCGACACTTTGTTCTTCGCCAGCGGCGCGAGCCTGTCGATCGGATTGTGAGCGGTGAGTTGTTCTTGCAGTTCATCCGCCGTCATTTCGTAAGCGGAAGCCGCTCGCTTCAAGCCGGGATAACTCGTCAGATTACAAACCGGATAAATTCCGGCGATGCCGCCAACCGATTCCGGATGTTCGACGGCCCAGTTATACAGCATCAAGCCGCCCCGACTACGGGCCAACAGCACCGGTTTCGGTCCGAAGCCGCGATGTTTGGTCAGTTCCTCGTACAAGGTCTGATAACCGGCGCGCCCCTCAGGACTGCCGTATGATTCTCCCACATCGATCCCGGCAATCGCGATGCCCCGGTCGAGGAAGCGGGTGAACATCCACGCTTCCTGCCTGCCGGGCAGATTCTTTCCCAACGTCGGCGCGTACCAGACCCACGGCAGCGGTCCGTCCTTCTGTTTCTCCGCGGGAGGAAGGATCACGAACGCGCGTCGCCCGGCGAGCTCAAACGTCTTGCGGGGCGGAATTGTCGAATGCGGCTCCTGTGCCTCAGTCTTTAAAGTCGAGCGAGTGAGAATCAGACTCGCCAGAAACAAACCCGTGATGCATCTTCTCATTTGCCGCTTGCCCTGAAAAGAACCAACTGTGTGTACTGTCTGCATTTCCAGACATTATTACTGTTCCCCCGGTCTCTGGAAAGTTCGAACAGTATTCATGAACTGGCCATTCTGCATGCCACTTTCTCCTCCAGAGGAGGAGAAGGAAATCAGAAACGCAACCGGGCAATGGCTACCCGAAACTTTTGCAACTCACTCGCCGTCGGTTTGGGGAGGGCTCGCTTCGGGAGGGAATGAGCTGGCGTCGTCTACGCGAAAAAGTTGTTCCGAGACGACGACGTCGTCTTTCACACGCTTCACGGTAAACTTGACCTGCGCCACGCCGAACGGGAGATCCTCACAGTACCACGTATCGCAGCGATATTCGTACAAGAGGCCCTCTTCCTGGGGTCGCGTTCGTGTTCTAGAGGCGGCGTGCTGGACGGTAAACGCATCCTCGCGTAGAGAGGTGCGGATGTAACGTCGGCGTCCGGGACGGTAATAAGTCGTTTTGGGAAATCCTCGCAAGAGGGTCATGACGAGTTCCCGTTGCTCGGCAGATTCTTCGGCGGAGGGTTCGATCAACCAGTCGTCGATCTTCTCGCCGGCGGCGAACTTCTCCGCGTCGATGGTCAGGTCTATCTCGAACGGAATTGCCTGGGAAACCGTTTCTTTCAATCTCACACGGTGCAGGTTTCCTTCTCGCCCGAGATCGGAGAGCTGGATCATCATCGGCTCTCCCATGAGGTTCTGACACGTTAAACGTAGATACTCGGGAGACTCGGGGTTGAGCGTTTCCGGCAACGAGGAAAACCAGACGTAGTGCTGACGATCCAGCGGTTCGATGGGGTCGTCGTATTGTTCCACTCGGTCGTAGCGGTCGAGGAGGGAAAACATCCAGGGAGCCGTCCATGGATTTTGGATCGGCCAAAAGGTCGAGAAACAGCCGACCGCCAGAAAGGCCCCGGCGAAGATGTGCATCGTGCGGGTGTTGGCAAAGCGATCGAGGACCGGAATAAGGCTGAGTGTCCAGATCGGAACGAGCCACATCAGCCAGCGCAACGTCGAGGTATTACCGCCGTAGTTGTAGTTGTTCGTCCTCGTCAGATAAAACCCGAGGACGACCACCGTCAGAACCGCCGACATCCCCAGTACCCAGCGAAATTTTTTCTCGCTCCAGATCGGGACAATCCAGGCGAGCGGCATGAACAGGAACAGCGGCGTCAGGCTGAAGATGCCGTGATGCCCGAACGTACAATGAAACAGATAGACAGGGAAGCTATCGGCGTTTTTGTCGAAGCCACGAGCATTGATCCAGTAACTCGGGATGCCCTCATGAACGAACAGATATTTTTCGGTGCCGTAAAAGAGATAGAACGGTTTCCAGCCTCCCGTTTGCCAGTAGGTCAAATAGACCGATACGGCAATTGGTATCAAGACAGCCGGCAGATAACAGGTCAACGTTCGTCGCGGCGACTGAATCAGCAGAAACAATCCCAGCAAGCCGACGAATGAGAGCGCCGGCAGTTCGTTCACAAACGCCAGGGCAGCGAAGAAACCGGAGCACAGAAACAGCCGTTTCTCGTCCCGACCGTCGATCAGCACTTTCAGAGCGGGCGAGAGGGCAAACACGATCGACCAGGCGGCGACCACGTGATTATTTAACGTGACGAGAAAAGTCGTGATCGGCGTGGCGAAGATGAACGCCATCAGCAACAGTCGCCGGGTATATTTTTCTCGCGCGTAACGGACGAGCATCCCGTTCACCAGGAACCAGGCAATCAGCGTCGGAATGAGATTGACGAGCGTGAGGATGACGTGCGTCACTTCTTCCGTGTCGTCGAAAACGTTCCAACCGGTCGTCCGATAGACACACCAATACAAGCCGGCTACGGCTGCCTGGAGAAATGCGGGTTTCGAGGAATAGAAATGTCCGTTGTGCCGGACCTTATCGATCGTCTGCCATTCGTCGTGGGCGACGATCTTGTCAATTTGCCAGGTCCCGAGATGCACCAGCGAATAAACGGTACACCAGCGGGAGCGATCGTTGGCTGATTGGAGCGTCGAGGCGGACCAGACAAATGTAAAAGCAATCGCAAATCCCACAATGATCACCAGCGGAATACTCCTCGGGGTGCGAGAAGAACACTGCAGATCTTCGAGAGAGACCGGTTCGATGTCGTGGGCGTCGGCCATGCGCGATTGCTGTTACAGGAGATCTTTCAGGTGGAAATGGAATTTGCCGAGTTTGCCGCCGTAATTGCCGGCGGTCAGCAGCAGGACTCCCTCGCACGAGGCGGCGGCGTGCAGTCCGGCTTTCATGGCGTCGGCGACTGCCTGTTCGGAGAGTCCGTCGATGACAATTTCGTAGACGGCTTGAGTACCGGCGGGAATTTTCAGCTCGACCTGCGTTTGCAGGGTCGGGCAGTATTCGTGATTCGTACTGGCTTTGAGGGTTTTGTATTTCGAACCGACTTTACTTCCCGAACGCACAATGCCTCCCGGAAACGGCAGGATAACGTCGGGGACGGCTCGCATGGCGTTAGCGGCCTGCTCGGCAGCGGCGAGAGCATGTTCGGTCGAGTCCCCCGCGATCAGCAGGTTTCCTCCGCCGACTCCTTTGATCGTGCCGAATTTCTCCTCGCACAAGAACTCGCCGTCCATCACAGGGATCCGCCAGAAACGCCGGACGCCCAGTTTTTTCGATCCCTGATAGCCGTCGCCGAAGAATCGGACCTGTCCGCCGACGTTGATTTTCAAGTCCTTGTCGTCGGTCGGCAGGCCGTTGTAACAAGCGGTCGTGGGACAGGTGAGAATGCACTGGCCGACTCGATTGGTGACCGCCGATTCGAGGCCCTTTTTATCGAAGGCGAACGCCAGCAGACTCACGCCGGGACGTCCGTCGGGAGTTTCCTCCGCGGAGAGTTCCCGTTCGAGGGCGGTCTCAAGATCGCAGGCGATCACCGACGTTGCATTGCCGCTAAATTCCGCCGCCGCCTGTTTCGCCCAAGCGGCGGAGTGAGCGGTCACGATGAGCCGCGTTCCGGTCATCGGGAACGCTTCGGCGAATGTGTCCACGACGGGGACGCCATTCAAACTGAGTTGAGCCTCGGCGGAAGTATCGATCGACATGATTTCGGTTGGACTTGAAGACAGCGTTTGGAATGATGGAATATGAAGTTGCCGATTGTAATCACGATTCGCCGGAAGTGCGAACGCAAAGCCGGTTTTCACCCAATAGGACAGCAAGATGCCCCATCCCGACCCACAAACCGTTATCGTTATCGGTGCCAGCCGCTCGCCGGAAAAATTCGGCAACAAAGCAGTGCGAGCCTATCTGGCCCAAGGGTATCAGGTTTTTCCGGTGAACCCGTCCGCGGAAGAGATTGAGGGAGAACCCGCTTTCGCGACGCTCGGAGAAATCCCCGTCGACTCGGCCGATCTGATCTCGGTTTATTTACCTCCGGAAATCGGAATCGTTCTGCTGCCGGAAATGGTGCGTTTTGAGCCGCGTGAAGTCTGGCTCAATCCGGGAAGTGCGTCTCCGGAATTACTCCGTCAGGCGGAGGAACTGGGGCTCCCCGTCATCCAGGCATGCAGCATTCTGGGCATCGGCAGAACGCCAGGAGAATTCTAAGCCAGCGGGAATTCGCGGCCCAGCTCCAAGTCGGCGTTGCATCCACTGCGGACGCTGTTTAGGGTATGTAAACTTATTACGTCCCCACCGAGAGCGACTTTCGACCGGCGTTAATCTCCATGATCCTGACCGGCAAAGAGATCAAAAAAAATCTGGGTTCGAACATTGTGATCGAACCTTACGATGAGTCCTTGCTGAATCCCAACAGCTACGACTTAAGATTGCACGATGAGCTCTTGGTGTATGAGGAAATCGTGCTCGATATGAAGCGTCCGAATCGCTTCCGCCGCTATACGATTCCCGAAGAAGGTTTCGTGATGCAGCCGAATACGCTGTATCTCGCCCGGACGCTGGAACGGACGGAAACGCACAATTTCGTTCCGATGCTGGAAGGTCGGTCTTCGATCGGACGGCTTGGTTTATTCGTGCATGTGACCGCCGGTTTTGGAGACGTCGGGTTCAAGGGATATTGGACGTTGGAGATGACGGCGATTCAGCCGGTGAAAATCTATCCCGGCGTACCGATCTGTCAGATCATGTATCACACGCTTTCGGGCGAAGTGGACGAATATCAGAGTGAGAAATACCAGGACAACAACGATATCCAGCCGAGTATGTTGTTCAAGGATTTCACGGAAAAGACCGATCCGCAATTACGGCTCTCTTTCGGCCAGGAAGTCGCCGAATAAGCGAGCGGATTTCGCCGCCGGTTCGCTCACATGCCGGATGCCTATCCGCTATAATTTTCTTTCCAATCGTGTCCTCCCGTTTACGGGATAATCGATCCAGTCACGCAGCCATTTTTAACCAGAGGAATGACGGTTCATGTCCGAACATTACATCATGTCGATTGAAGAACTGACCAAGATCTACGATCAGAAGGAAGTTCTTTCCAACATCTGGCTGTCGTTTTATCCGGGAGCCAAAATCGGCGTTCTCGGCTACAACGGCGCGGGAAAATCGACCCTGCTACGCATCATGGCCGGGCAGGATACCGACTTCATGGGAACCGTGCGGCCCAAAAAAGGGATCGAAATCGCCTACTTCGAACAGGAACCGAAGTTGCCGGCGGAGAGCACTGTGGAGGATTGCCTGAACGATGCGGTGGCCGAGTCTCGGGCGCTGCTCGAACGGTATAACGAAATCAACATGAAGTTCGCCGAGGATCTCTCCCCGGAGGAGATGGAAAAAGTCCTCGAAGAACAGGCCGAAGTACAAGACAAAATCGACGCGGGGAACCTGTGGGAACTGGACCGCGAACTGGAAATCGCCAGCGATGCGATGCGACTCCCGCCGCGAGATGCCGTGATCGGGAATCTGTCCGGCGGTGAAAAACGACGCGTGGCTTTGTGCCAGTTGTTATTGAAAAACCCGGATATTCTGCTGCTCGACGAACCGACCAACCACCTCGACGCCGAATCAATCGCCTGGCTGGAGAAGTTCCTCGAATCCTTCCCCGGAACGGTCGTCGCGGTGACCCACGATCGCTACTTCCTTGATAACGTGGCGGGTTGGATTCTCGAACTCGATCGCGGTCACGGTTATCCCTACGAAGGGAATTATTCTTCGTGGCTCGAGCAGAAACAGGAGCGTCTGCATCAGGAAGAGAAACGGGAGTCGCAACGCCAAAAGGAACTCAAACGCGAACTCGAATGGGCGCGGATGTCTCCCAAAGCGCGTTCGACGAAAAACAAAGCCCGACTCCAGCGTTACGAAGAACTCGCCTCCCAGGAATACGATACGCGGGACGGCGCCGCCGACATTCAGATCCCGGTCGCCCAACCGCTCGGCGATCTCGTCGTTCGTGCGGAAGGTCTGACGAAATCGTACGGCGATAAACTGATTTTCGAGAATCTGGAGTTCGATCTGCCGCGCGGCGGGATTGTGGGAATCATCGGGCCGAACGGAGCCGGTAAGACGACGCTGTTGAAACTGATCACCGGGCAGGAAGAGCCGGACTCGGGAACGCTGAAAATTGGATCGACCGTGCAACTCTCCGTGGTTGACCAGATGCGTGACGCACTCGATGATGACAAAACCGTCTACGAAGAGATCTCGGGAGGACTCGACATGCTGGAAGTCGGGAAAACTAAAATTCACTCACGCGCCTACTGCGGTCGCTTCAACTTCAAAGGAGGCGACCAGCAGAAAAAAGTGGGCCAGCTCTCCGGCGGGGAACGGAACCGCGTTCACATGGCGAAGTTACTCCGTTCCGGCGGAAACCTACTGCTGCTGGACGAACCGACGAACGATCTCGACGTGGAAACGCTGCGGTCGCTGGAAGAGGGATTGTTGAATTTCGGCGGATGTGCGGTGGTCGTCTCCCACGATCGCTGGTTCCTGGATCGGATCGCGACTCACATCCTGGCCTTCGAAGGGAATAGCCAGGCATACTGGTTTGAAGGCAATTACAAGATGTACGAGGCGAGCCGCAAGGAACGACTCGGAGAAGACGCCGATCAGCCCACCAGGCTCCAATACAAGCCGTTAAAACGCTGAGCCGGAAACAATCTTTGGCAGTCCAGATTTCAGTTGGTATAATGGAAGAGCATGGTATTTCATGCCCCCGCCTTCCCACACAACTCCCTGCCCAGCCATGATGATTCGATCCATACTCGCCCTCTGCGTCATCGGACTTTGTTTTTCTTCTCCCGCAATAGGAGAAGAAACTCCCAAACTATCGTACGCTCGCGACGTGCGTCCGATTCTGTCCACCAATTGTTTTCAGTGCCACGGACCGGACGACAAAACCCGCGAAGCCGATCTGCGCCTCGATGAACCGGAATCGGCCTTCTCCAGCGAAGATCGCTCTGCCGCGATCATTCCCGGCAAACCGGGCGAGAGTGAACTGGTCGCGAGAATCACTTCGGAGGATGAATTCCTCCAGATGCCTCCCGCCGATTCGAAAAAGAGCATCACGCCGGAACAAATCGAGATCCTCAAACAATGGATTGCTCAAGGGGCCGAGTACGAGAAGCATTGGGCGTTTATTCCGCCTCAGCGTCCGCAAGTTCCGCTCGCGGATCAGGTCAATAATCCGATCGACGGCTTTATCAGGGCGAAGCTCAAAGAGGTCGGGCTTGAGCCGAATCCTCCCGCGGATCGCTACACGCTCGTCCGTCGCGTCTATCTCGACCTGATCGGTCTTCCCCCCACTCCCGAACAGGCCGACGCTTTCGTCAACGATCCCAGCTCGAATGCCTACGAAAACCTGGTCGAGGAATTACTGGCGTCGCCGCACTACGGCGAACGCTGGGCCCGTCGGTGGCTCGATCTCGCCCGATACTCTGATACGAACGGTTACGAAAAAGATCGTCCGAGGTCAATGTATTTGTACCGCGACTGGGTCATCAACGCTCTCAACTCCGGCATGCCGTTCGATCAGTTCACGATCGAGCAAATTGCCGGCGATATGCTGCCTGAGGCGACCGAATCGCAGAAGATCGCAACCGGATTTCATCGCAACACAATGGTCAATGAAGAAGGGGGCGTTGATCCGCTCGAATTCCGCTTTTACGCGATGGTGGATCGCGTCAATACGACCGGGACGACCTGGCTCGGTCTGACCATCGGATGCGCCCAATGCCACACTCACAAGTACGATCCGATCACACAAACCGAATACTACTCGGTGATGGCGTTTCTGAATAACGCCGACGAACCTCGGATGAAAGTTCGCGATCCTCACGTCGTGGCCCAGCGTGCCCGAATCCAGAAACAGATCGATGCGTTCCGTGACTCACTCGCCGACAAATTTCCGCTGCCCCCGGAAAACGAACGCCCCCCATACCTGACGCCGCGGGAGCTCAGAGCCCGTCATCGTTACGCCAAATTTCACGAATGGCTGAACGAACAGGAAGCCCAGTATGTCGAGTGGGAAGCCGTCGCTCCCGTCAAAGTCACGACCAATCTTCCCAACATCACCATTCTGGAGGATAAGTCGGTCCTGGTCTCAGGAGACCAGACCAAAAACGACATCTTCACCGTCAATCTGACCACGGATCGCGCCAGGCTGACGGCGATCCGACTGGAAGCTTTGCCGCATGAATCGCTCCCCTACGGCGGTCCGGGAAGAGCCACGATCCACGCGGGCGTCGAAAAGGGAGGGGAGTTTTTCCTGTCCGAAATCAAATTTGAAATGAAACAGGGAAAGGAAGCCGATTGGGAGCCCGTCAACATTGCTTCGGTGAACGCCAGTTTTTCACGCGACAATCGTCTGGCCGAACACTCGATCGACGGAAAGACAGACACCGGTTGGTCGGTCAACCCGCGCATCGCTGAGCGACATCAGGCGGTCTACCAGTTTGAGAAACCGATTGAAAACAAAAGTGGAGAGATTCAGTTCCGCATCCGCATGGAACACGAATCGTTTCATCCCGCCGGCCTGGGGCGCTTCCGCTTTTCCGTGACCGATCAAGCCGGAGAACTCAAAGCCTTCGATCGACCGCTGGAGATTGAACGGATTCTAAAAAAGCCGAAGAAACTGAGAACGAGTGAAGAGAAGCAGGCGTTGATGCAGCGTTTTCTGGAAGTGACTCCGCTGCTGAAAAAAGAACAGGACCATCTCGCGAATCTCAAAAAGCAACTTCCCGAATACCCGACGACGCTCGTGATGCAGGAACGCCCCGAGCGATTCCCGCGCACCACTCACCGACATCACCGCGGCGAGTTTTTGAGTCCCCGCGAGGATCTGGAACCGGCGGTCCCCGATGTCCTGCACGATATACCAAAAGAAGCACTGAACAATCGCCTGACGTTTGCGAAATGGCTGGTCGATCGTGAGAACCCGTTGACGGCGCGCGTCATCATGAATCGACATTGGGAAGCCTTCTTCGGACGGGGTATCGTCCGCACGACGGAAGACTTCGGATTGCAGGGAGAACTCCCCTCGCATCCGAAACTGCTCGATTGGCTGGCTGTGGAGTTTATGGACCGAGGCTGGCGTCTGAAAGAAATGCACAAGCTGATCGTGCTCTCCGAGACCTACCGTCAATCTGCTGCGATCTCGGAACGTGCCGCCGATATCGATCCCATGAATGTCTATCTGTCGCACGCTCCCCGCGTCCGACTGGAAGCGGAACTGGTTCGCGATCAGGTTTTGGCCGCGGCGGGGTTATTGAGTCAGAAGATTGGCGGTCCCAGCGTCTTTCCGCCTCAGCCTCCGGGAATCACGGAAGCCGCGTACGGTCGTTTAAATTGGGTCGTCAGCCAGGGAGAAGACCGCTATCGCCGGGGACTCTACACGTTCAACAAACGGACCGCCCCGTATGCGATGTTCTCGACATTCGATGCCCCCAGCGGCGAAGCTTGCATCTCGCGTCGGGATCCGTCGAATACGCCATTACAGGCCCTCACCATGCTCAACAGCGAAGTCCTGATCGAATCGGCCCAGCACTTGGCGCTTCGGACGTTGCATGAATATCCCGGCGATCCCGACCAGCAAATCCGGGCGTTGTTCCGCGACACACTCGTCCGCCCGCCCAGCGAACAAGAACTCACCCTGTTGCACAGGTTTTACGATTCTCAACGTAATGAACTCAGCCATCACGAACAAGACGCCCATCTGCTGGTGGGGGCCGGAATTTTGAAACGCTGGGATTTTGAGAATGGGACCGAAGGTTGGACCGCCGCCAATCAATCGACCGTGAAACAGGAACAGAATCGCCTGGTCGTCGAATCGACGGGCAACGATCCCTTCCTGAGAACTTCACTGGAAACCGGTGTGGGACAAGTGACGGTTTCGCTCCGTCTCCATTCCGAACACGAAGGGAAAGGGCAGCTTTTCTGGACGAGTGAGAAGTCACCGGCGGAGTCGGCACAACACTCGGCCAGTTTTGATGTCAAACCGGGCTGGGGGAATTATGAAGTCACCCTGCAGGCGGATAGCCCGCTCACCGGACTTCGGTTTGATCCCGTCGCCAAACCGGGGAAGACGGAAATCGACTGGATCGAACTCTCCGTCGGCAGCAAAAAACAACCGGTTCCAGAGGGAGTTGATGTCGTCAAATGGGCCTCGTTGACCCTGGTAGCTCGTTCCCTGATGAATCTCGATGAAGCCATTACCAAACCATAAACACTCCATTAATCAAACGACGTGATGTCATGACCGATCCGATCATCAATCCCCTGCTCGACCAGACCCGGCGTCAGTTCTTTGCGGACTGCGGCGTGGGGGTCGGAAAAATCGCCCTCGCCTCCCTGCTCGCGGGACAAGGCGCCGGTCGAAAAGCCTACGCTCAGAAATCGGCGCTCGCTCCACGCCAACCGCACTTCGAGCCGAAAGTTAAACGGGTCATTTATCTGTTCATGGCGGGAGCTCCCAGTCAGCTCGACCTGTTCGATTACAAACCGAAGCTGGTGGAACTCGAAGGCAAACCGATTCCGCCTGAAGTGGTGAAAGACCAGCGTTACGCTTTCATCCGACCCGATAGCACTCTGCTCGGACCGCGGTACGAGTTCCAGAAGCACGGTGAGTCCGGTGCGGAAATTTCGTCGATCATGCCCCATCTCGCGGAAATCGCCGACGACATTGCCATCGTAAAATCGATGACGACCGATCAATTCAATCACGCTCCCGCTCAGTTATTTCTGAACAGCGGGAGTCCGATTCCGGGACGCCC
>JABURQ010000086.1 GCA_014762625.1 Planctomycetaceae bacterium
TGCGTCTCGTTTGGCGGCGCCGTAGAATCGGCTATAGGCGTCCACGACCCGTTGCTCACAGATGCGGCACTTCCAACCACACGTACCCCCACACGCCCGATCGAGATTTTTGATGCACACCCAGCACACCTCCTGAAAGATGTCTTCCGTCCAAGTGTTCTTTCTCAAGCCGGGACCGAGCTGCCGATTGATATAGCCGATGAGCGCCCCTTGTTTCAGTTCGAGGAAGCGGGCTAATGCCTCAGCATCTTTCTGGTGGATTCGTTGGACCAGTTCTCGTTCGTCGATTTCGGACATGATTGCAGATCCTGCTGGCGTACAATCCGGGCAGAATTGATGATACCTCCTCGCACCGCCAGCAGCTATCATGAATCGGCTATGTCGACTTTTGATGAATCTGTCATGTGGAACATAATTATCGAACGTATCGATCGATGCGTCGAGCAATGGGAAACGTCCGCGCAGCCTCCGAATCTCGAACAGTTCCTCGACGATCTCGCCGACGAACAGGCCCACCGCGCGTTGCGGGAACTGATTAAAATCGACATGGAATATCGCTGGCGTCATCAATGTCCCGGACGGTATCTCGAAGATTACGGCGACCGTCATCCGATGATCAAAACCGAAGAGGGACTCTGGCCGCTCGACCTGATCCAGGAAGAACTTCACCTCCGGCAACAGAACGAAGACGAGATTCTATCCGACGAATTCGAAGAGCGGTTCCCCAAACAGATCGAAGAATTGAGACCGCTCCTCGAAACCGGCGGCGGAAGATCGACCTCATTACAGCTTCACAAGCAGCCGCAAAAGTTTGACGCGGGAGAAGCGATTGACGACTTCGACCTGATCATGCTGTTGGGGGAAGGCTCGTTCGCACAGGTCTTTCTCGCGCGGCAGATCTCGATGCAGCGATTTGTGGCGCTCAAGATATCGGCGGCTCGCGGCGAAGAGCACAAAACGCTCGCTCAACTCGATCATCCTTATATTGTCCGTGTCTTTTCGCAGACGGTTCTCGAAGATCGCAGCCTGCGTCTGCTGTATATGCAGTATCATCCCGGCGGTACGCTGAAGGACTTCGTCGATCACATCCACATTCGTCCGCACGAAGAACGAAACGGAGTGACCTTACTCGAAGAACTCGATCGCATGCTCGATGAGAAGGGAGCCCCCGTTCCGCTCAACTCGATCACCCGCAACCAACTCGCCGGTTACAACTGGACCCAGGTCGTCTGCTGGATGGGGGGGCGGATTGCCGAAGCGCTCGATTATTCGCACAGCAAAGGAGTCCTGCATCGGGATCTGAAACCGGCCAACGTTCTGGTGGCCGACGACGGTTCTCCCAAACTCGCTGATTTTAACATCAGTTTTTCCGATCAGGTGGAAGGGGCCAGCCCGGTCACCTATTTCGGCGGGTCCCTGGCGTATATGTCTCCCGAGCAGTTGGAAGCGTGCCATCCCGCTTTCGACACACAACCGGACGAACTCGATGCCCGCAGCGACATTTATTCTCTGGGAATATTGCTGTGGGAACTGCTGTGCGGAGAGCGTCCGTTTCCCGATTTGGCCTGGGCGCTCAGCGGGCCACAATTGCTGAACGAGATGCTTGAGGACCGCCGCAGAAGTATGCATGCCGGACATTTACCGCCAGAGGTTCCTCCGCTGGTGGCTGATGTTCTGATTCGCACTCTGGAACCCGACCGAGAACAGCGAATCTCGACCGGAGCCGATCTCGCTCGTCAACTCGACCTCTGTCTCGATCCGGAAGTCCAGCGCATTCTCACACCGCCGGGAGGAACATTCCGCAGGCTGATGTCCCGATTCCCCAGCACAACGATGCTCGCCATCATCGCGTTTAGCAATCTGGCGATGAGCGCTTTGAACATCCACTACAATTCCGACGAGATCGTCCAGCTCTCGCAACAGAACCTGTTTCAGTTACAAGTGGAGGGGCTTAACCTCTTTGCTTACGGTGTCGGTTTGTCGGTCGTCTGGTGGATGATGCGACCGCTCCGACTGAAAATCGAACAGACCGCTGACGAGGACTCCGAGCCGGAAAAATGGCGACGGCGACGACTGTTGAGCCTTGGTTATTGGTGCTCGGGAGTGACTCTCGGGATGTGGTTGATCTGCGGCGTTCTCTTCCCGCTGGGTCTGCATCTTCAGGCCGGCGAAGCGGTCCTCACGGATTACGTTCACTTCTTCGCCTCGCACGTCATCAACGGTTCTCTCGCGGCGGCGGCCATTTTCTTTCTCGTCAGCGACTTCTCGATCGAGCAGTTATTTCCACGCGTCGTTAAACTCAAATCGACCGATCCTCACTCAACTCGCTCTCTTCAGCGTCTCGACCGGGCTGCGCAAATCATTCTGGCGGGTGTAATTTGTCTGCCGCTGGTTTCGGTGCTGTTAGCGTTTCTGCTGACGCGCAAGAATCTGGAAGCGTTCGCCGTGTTGGCGCTCCTGGGATTGATCGGTGTCGGTTGTGCCTATCGCTGGAGCCTGAAACTACGTCGCAATTCGGCAGCACTACAAACCATTACGGGAGGCTAGCGTTCGCATGAAGTTCTCAAATCTGACCCGCCGGGAGTTTGTCGCCGGTTCACTTCTCGCTTTCAGCAGCGACGGCAGTTTCTCGGCTTTACTACCAGGAGCCGAACCCGCTCAACCTCTGCTGAAACCGGTCTTTGAGAAGATCGTTTGTCCGTGGTCGCCGCCTCATCCTCGACACGATCACCAGTTGATCTTTCCTCTCGATGACGACCGGCTGATGCTGGTCTGGTCGGAATATTATTCCACCTCGAAGAATCCGCAAACGAAACCGGGACAAACGGGAGCGACCGATGAAGTCTCCTGCCAGATTTCCAGTCTGATCTCCCAGGATCGTGGGCGGACCTGGAAAGATCGCCGCGTCTTACAGCCCAACCGCTGGAAACATAACGTCAAACATCCCAATCTCGTCCGGCTCTCCGATTCCGAAATTCTGTTCTCCTACGTCGGCTGGGATTCCGCCTCCGCCCGCAATGTCTTTATGCGTCGGTCGCTCGATAACGGCGAGACGTGGGAAGACGAATTCCAGATCTCCGAACCGGGATGGTACTGCAATAACGCCGACCGGGCGTTGCGTCTGAAGAGTGGCCGCGTCCTCTTGCCGGCCCACGGGCCTTACGCGGAGAAGTACATCGGCGGGACCGGCTACCGCGGCGGGAATCTGCATTCGTTTGTCTTTTATTCCGACGACGGCTTTCGGACCTGGAAGCGGAGTACGGACTCGATGACGGCTCCCGGACGAGGCTGTCACGAACCGACGATTGTGGAACTGGAAGATGGCCGGCTCTACTGTCTGATGAGAAATACGAATCAGCGACAGTATGTCAGCATTTCGGAGGATCAGGGAGACCACTGGACCCAACCCCAGCCAACCAAGCTCAAATCTCCCGAGTCTCCGGCCCTCGTCAAACGCATCCCGACGACGGGCGACTTACTGGTGCTCTGGAATAACGTCGCTTCCAAATCCAACTGGCCGCGGACTCCCCTCACCGCGGCGATCTCTTCCGACGAAGGAAAAACCTGGAAGCACTTCCAGAATATCGACAATCGTCCGACCCACGACGCCGCCTATCCGTCGGTGACGTTCGTCGGCGACGAAGCACTGATCGCGTACTACACGCGCCCGACGCGTTGGAAACGGGACAGCGAAGTGATGCTCAAAATCTTCAAGATCGAACAATTTTATGTGTGAGACTCGCACACGCATTAAGTTGACCTATGAAGAACACGCTAATTGGCCATAATGAATGATGTTCAGAATTTCATTCAGAGCAGGCAAGAGTATGCATGAGTCTTACAGACGATCTGTAGCAATTATCTGTGCTGCTGTCGTTATGGTCGTCTTCTTCCTACTGCTTCAATCTTCGCCGTTGCCGCAGTCTCAAGAGAGTCATGTGGTCGTCGATCTGGAAACAGAACTCCCTGACCTGGAGAGTTACAAGGGGATGAGTCTGGAAGAGACCATCGCGTCGCTGGAATTGACCGAACTCTATGGCCCTCCCTTACTGACCGGGTTGATCGTCTGGAGTTCAAGTATCCGCACTTCCCATTTCACATCGAAACGCTTCCCGAATGAACTGATCGAAATTCATTGGCGAGCACGCACTGAAAACAAAACGGTGTCCAATATCAGAAGATTCATGCCATGAAGTGACTCCAGAGAGACAAACACCACAAGGAAGTCAAAATGATGTTCAAGATCGAACAGTTTTACGAGTGAGAATGATCTCTATTCGAACACTTTCGTGAGATCGATCAGATAGACTCGTGACCGCTCATCTCGGCTGCCGGCGATCAGAGTTTTCCCGTCAGGCGTCATTTCTAAATGCTTGAAGCCTTTGCGTTGTAATCTCGGCAATTCGTTGAGTTGGGTTCGAGACTCGGTATCGAAGATGCGCAGCGTCCCCTCTTCGTCAGAAGAGACAAAAAATCGTCCGTCGGGCGAGGTCACCACATCCGAGAAGTGGGAGGTTCCGCGTCCCAAGTCAATCACTCCCACAGATTCACCGAAGCCCTGCATGTCCCAGACGTGGAGCTTGGAACCGCGACAGGAAGAATCGGCAGCAACTAACAATGTTTTCTGGGGGATGAACGACAGATCGACCAACGATCCCTGAAAGTCTTCCAACTCTTTCGTTTGTTCCCCCGTATTCAGATCCAAATAACGCAAGGTGTTTTTTCCAACAGCCAGATATTTTTCATCGGGCGTCATCGTCAGACTTTCGACATAGTCTTCTTTTTTCCAGAGAAGTTCACTGGTCTTGCGATCCCAGACATAAACATATCCATCAAAATCGCTGGCAATCAGTTTGCTACCATCTTTCGTGAATAACATTCTCTGAATACTGAACGATTCTTGCGTGTCATACTGTTCGACAACTTTTCCGGTCGCGAGGTCACGAACTTTCAAGTGATTCTCACCTTCGTTGTGAGAAGCGAGATATTTGCCGTCAGGAGAAAACGCCAAACCCGCAATCCAGTCACGATGATCCTGAATCTTTTTCTTAACGCTGAGAGTGGCAACATCCAGTAATTGAATCAGTCCATCTTCGCTGCTGACGACCAGAGTCTTCCCATCGGGTGAGAGAGCATAAGCCGTGATCGTCGGCTCGCCTTTGTCATCCTCTCCAATGACCCGGATTCCCGGACGATCGGCGACCGATTTCTCATCGGCGGAGAGGACCGAAAACGAAATCAGCAAAATCGACAATGAGAGTAGCGAGGTAGCTGAAAACTTCATGAGAGCGCTCCCGGTAAATATGGAACTGTCGTTTCAGCGGAATTATTAGCGGTCTTCAAATCTAACAAATAGCCAGCGTCATCCCCAAGACAATTTCGATACCCCCCGCCCCTCAGTAGCGACATTTCGTTCCCTAAAGCCATTCTGCATCGAACATTAGCAATCTATACAAAATAATAACCGCCAGCCTAATTTCCCTCTGATAATCATCGTTGAATCAGTAATTCCCGCGATCCACAAGTCGGATCCTGACTCACGAAATTGATCCGCATTGTCGCATCAATCGATCGCGGCACTCCGATCGAACTTCCGTTGCCGGCGGATCAACACCCCGCCCATCACCAGCACACCCAGCGAATCGATCAACACATCGGTGAGCGTGCCGAAGCGATCGGGGACGAACGTCTGATGCCATTCATCGCTCGCCGCAAATGCCACACAAGCGAGCATGGCCAGTCCGATCGTGGTGATACTTTGGGACTGGTTCCACCACTGAAGCCCTTTCGCGGTCAAACCGGTGAGAATGGCGAATTCCGTGAAATGCCAACCTTTGACGATCGTGAACCAGGAGATTCCCCAGAAGAGACGGAACCGGGACATCGCCTCCTCATCCAGCCCCAGCGTTTGCTGGACCATGGCAAAAAATTCCAACGGACGAACCACCGTGCAGGACGTTCCGAAGATGAACGCGACCCAGAACAACAAAGCGACCACCACCCACCACGTCGCCGGGAGCGACGCGGTGGTATCATCCGGCGAAACGGGGCTGGGTGAATGTGTGTCGGAAATCAGTCGTCCTTGTTTTTGTTGCGCATCAGTTGTGGCGGGAAGTCGGCCGGTTCCGCTCCGCTCTTCAGTCGTAGGTTCTGGCCCATCGAACGTTTGTGACTGAAGGGAACGCGGTTGGCATTCGATTGCTCGAGGATCTGGTGCAGTTCGTAACGCATCTCCTTGATCCGCTTGGCCTGTTCCGGCTCGAAGATCAGGTTATGTTTTTCTTCGGGATCGTTCCGGAGATCGTACAATTCGTCGATGTCCCAGATGCCGTGATACTGGATGAACTTGTATCGCGGGCCGCGGAGAGCGAACGTCGTCGGCGTCTGTGGGAAACTGAACTCCCAGTAATATTCGTAGAGGAGATACTGGCGCCAGTCCTCGGGACTTTGATTTCCGGCGGCGAGTTGGAAGAAACTCTCTCCGTCCATGTAGTCCGGTTTGGAGAGACCGGCCGCTGCGAGAATCGTCGGGGCAATGTCGATATTGGCGACGACCGATTCGAGCGTGCTGCCCGCTTTCCAGTCTCCCGGACAGACGCCGAGTAGCGGCACGCGCATCGAGGCTTCGTAAGCGGTTCGCTTATCGATCAGGCCATGCTCGCCCCACTGGAAACCGTTATCTCCCATGTACATCACCAGCGTATTCTCATCGAGATCGTTGTCGGCCAGCCATTGTCGCACCCGTCCGATCGATTCATCGACCGCCAACAGGGTTTCGCAGTAGCGACGATAATGGTCGTCCACCGGAACATCTTTGTGATACGAAAAATCGACGCCGTGCCAACTGTTCCGCTGATTCTTGAGCCAGAGCGGTTTGGCTTTGTAGTTCTCCTCGGTATTGGCCATTGTGGAAGGGATGGGCATCTCCTCGCCGAGATACTCTCCCGCATGGCGTTTAGCCGGGAAGAAGTCGCCGTGGACTCCTTTATGAGAGAGATAGGCGAAGAACGGTTTGCCGGATGCTTTCTGAGAGTTGAGCCAGTCGAGGCAATAATCGGTCAGTTCGTCAGTGATGTAGCCTTTCTGATTGACGGCTTTGCCATCGATGTTGAGCTTCCAGTTGGGTCGATTTTCGGGAGGGTAATAATGTCCCTGCCCGCGAAAACTGACCCAACGGTCGAAACCGGGACGCGGCGAGTCGGAATGTCCTCCCATGTGCCACTTGCCGAAGAAGGCCGTTTTGTAGCCGGCTTTTTGAAGATATTGCGGAAAGAAGATCGTCCCGTCGGGCGTCGGGACGTTGTTATCAACCACGCCGTGATTGTGCATGTAGAGACCGGTCAGGATCGAGGCTCGACTCGGCGAACAGAGGGACGTCGTCACCATGGCGTTCTTGAAATAGACGCCGTCTTTCGCCATTTGATCCATATGGGGAGTTTCGACCCAGGGATGATCGAGAAAACTCATCACGTCGTAGCGGTGATCGTCGGAGAGAATGAAGATCACATTTTTCGGTTGGCGACCTTCAATCTTTTCCAGATTCAGATCCGGTTCGTCGGCCAGATTGATCGCAGGGGTCAACAGAAGGAACGTGAGCAGCAGCAATGATCGAATCATGAGAGCGCCTTGGAGTAGTCGAGTGAATTTTCCAGTCGGTTTTACTATCCCGCAATTCGAGAGTTGTTTCAACAGTTGTCTGCTGGCAGAATCGTTACACACTTTTCCCAGACTTAATTATCTGAATCACTGGAGAGTTGATATGCGTTCGATCGTCGTCTTCCTGCTCGCGTTTCTAGGATCAATTCCCGCGTTGCTGTCGGCTCAGGAACGGCCCCGAATGCCGCTCTATCCGGAGGGAGCCCCCGGCATGATGGGAGACGTCCAGAGCGACCGCCCGAATCTGACGCTCTACAAACCCGAGAAGCAAAACGGCTGTGCCGTCGTGGTTTGTCCGGGCGGCGGTTACGGCGGACTGGCCGTCGATCACGAAGGGAAACAGATCGGCGAGTGGTTCAACGAGTTCGGTGTGACCGCGTTTGTGCTGCGATACCGTCACGCTCCCTATCGACATCCGATTCCCTTAAACGATCTCCAGCGAGCCATTCGCACGGTCCGCGCGAAGGCGAACGAGTTCGGGATCGATCCGAAACGGGTCGGGATCATGGGCTTCTCAGCGGGGGGCCATCTCTGTTCGACGGCGGTCACCCACTTCGATGCAGGCGATTCAAACGCAGAAGATCCGATCGAACGTCAAAGCAGTCGTCCCGACTTTGGAATTTTGTGCTATCCGGTCATCACATTCACTCAGGATTTTATGCACAAGGGATCGCGCAACAATCTGCTCGGAACGGATCCCGATCCCAAACTGGTCCAGCATCTTTCCAACGAACTGCAGGTCACAAAAGAGACGCCTCCGGTGTTCTTGTTCCATACGTTTGAAGACACCGCCGTCCCGCCGCAAAACAGCCTGGTCTTCTACCTGGCCATGAAAGAACACGGAGTTCCGGGAGAACTTCATCTCTATGAAAAAGGACGACACGGCGTCGGCTTGGCCAAAAACATTGAGGGAACGAAAAACTGGCCCCGCCAACTCCACGACTGGATGAAGGTCCGAGGTTATCTCGGTCAGTAACTCACCGCCTCTCTTAGATCACCTTCTTCCACGAACTCCTTAACAGGTCACTTTACGATGCCCACCGATCGCTACGCCGCCCGACGCAAGAAACTGCTCCGTAAGCTCAAAGCCGAGAAACTCGGCGGGATGCTTGTGACCAACGAACTGAACGTCACCTGGCTAACCGGTTTCCGGGGAGACTCGACGTGGCTCTTGATTTCGCCTCACGATTGCATCCTGATCAGCGACTCGCGGTACACGACTCAGATCGAGAACGAATGCCCCGGCCTCGAGATGCACATTCGAAAAAACACGGTCAAAATCTCGGATGCCGCCGCTGAGGTTTTGAAATCCACAAAAATCAAAACCCTCGCTTACGAGAGTGATTATGTCTCTGTGAAATCGTTCGACGAACTTTCTTCGGCTCTCGAACTGGTCGAACTGGTTCCTTTGCCGGACGTGCTGGTGAATCTGCGAGCGGTAAAAGACGCCTCGGAGATTCAGGAGATTCGGGATGCCGTCGAACAGGCGGAACGCGGCCACGCGGTGATTCGGGCGTCGTTACTTCCCGAGCAGACCGAACTGGAAATCGCCCACAATCTCGAACATGCGATGCGCGGCTTCGGAGCGGTGGGTGTCGCCTTCGATCCGATCATCGCGGTCGGAACACAGGCCGCGTTACCGCACGCCCGTCCCGGAAATCGAAAAATCAAGGACGACCCCATTCTGCTCACCGACTGGGGAGCGGAAAGCGCGGGAGGATATCGCAGTGACCTGACCCGAACCTATATGACCGGGAAGAAGCTCACCAAAAAGTTCGAGAAGGTGTATCAAACCGTCCTGAAAGCACAAATGGACTCCATCGAGCAGATTCGACCGGGAGCCAACTGCTCGGACATCGATAAAATCGCCCGTAAGGTGATTGACGACGCGGGGTTCGGGAAATACTTCGGGCACGGTCTGGGGCATGGAATCGGTCTGAATATTCACGAAAACCCGCGATTTTCTCCCAATTCCGACCACGTCCTCGAAGCGGGAATGGTGGTCACCGTGGAACCGGGTATATATTTCCCCGATTGGGGCGGAATTCGGATTGAAGACGACGTTCTCGTCACAAAAGACGGCCACGAAGTTCTCACATCCGCCCCCAAGTCTCTCGAAGAGACGCTGATCGGTTGAAATCCGGACCACAACCGCTCATTCTAACGGACATTCCAGGGATCGACGTCTCGACGAATCGCGGCGTGCGATGATCCTCCTACGATTTGCGGAACGAGGCCAACATCAATGTCGAAAAGCAGTTCGGGCAATCAGTCCTTCGATCTCGACAAGCTCAAAGAGCTGATCGAGATGATGGAAGATCACGGTGTCACGGAAGTCAATCTTCGTCACGGAGACGAGCAGTGGAGGCTGCGTCGCGGTCCTGCGGAAGTGGTTCAGATGGTGCCCCAGGCACCGGCGCCTCAAGCTCCCGCTGCTGCACCGACTCCCCCGCCAGCCGCTCCCGCGGGTGGTGGCGAATCGGCGGCTCCCGCCGCTCCGGAAGGACCGGTCATCAAGGCGCCGACCGTGGGAACGTTTTACTCGTCCCCTTCGCCCGACGATCCTCCGTTCGTGAAAAACGGATCCAAGGTCAGCCCCGATACCACGGTTTGTCTCATTGAAGCGATGAAGGTGTTCAACCCCATCGAGGCGGAAGTTTCGGGAACCATTACCGAGATTCTGGTCCAGGACGGAGAAGCGGTGGAATTCGGCCAGCCCCTCTTCCGTTATCAGCCTTGATTGAGATCAGTTATTGAAAGAACCAACGCGATGCGAGAGTTCTCACAAACTCCCCCAATCGCGATTTCACCATAGACACGGAATCTGACACGATATGTTTGAGCGGATTTTGATCGCCAATCGCGGAGAGATTGCCTTACGCATCATTCGCGCCTGCCGGGAACTCGGCATCGAGACCGTCGCTGTTTACAGCGAAGCGGACAGAGATGCGATCTACGTTCAACAGGCCGACGAAGCCTACTGCATCGGGAAAGCCCCTTCGTCCGAAAGCTACCTGATGATCAACCGCATCATCAGTGCGGCGGAAATCGGCAACGTCCAGGCGATTCACCCCGGTTACGGTTTTCTCGCCGAAAACGCGCATTTCGCCGAAGTCTGTCGCGATTGCAAAATTGAATTCATCGGCCCGCCTCACGAAGCGATGGCTCAACTCGGAGACAAGGTTTCAGCACGCGAAATCGCCCGCAACGCCAAGGTGAATTGCGTTCCGGGAACGGAAGGACTCATCCAAAACGAAGACGAAGCGATCAAGGTCGCGAACGAGATTGGGTATCCCGTCCTGATCAAAGCCACCGCAGGCGGAGGCGGAAAAGGAATGCGGGTCGCCCGCAACGACATCAGTCTGAAAGCAGGCTTAAAAGCTGCCGCCAACGAAGCCGAAAAAGCCTTCAACAACGCCGGCGTCTACCTCGAAAAGTTCATCGAGAAACCGCGTCACGTCGAGGTCCAGATCCTCGCCGATAATCACGGAAAAGTTCTGCACCTGTGGGAACGCGATTGTTCGACGCAACGGAAACATCAGAAGCTGATTGAAGAAAGTCCCGCTCCCAACCTTCCGCTCGCCGTTCGCGAAGATATCTGCAAAGCGGCCGTTCGCCTGATCAAGGAAGCCAAATACACCAACGCCGGGACGGTCGAATTTATCGTCGATCAAGACCACAACTTCTATTTCATTGAGGTCAACGCCCGCATCCAAGTGGAACACCCGGTGAGCGAACTGGTGACCGGCATCGATCTGATTCAATCGCAAATTCGCGTGGCGGCCGGTGAAAAACTTGAGATGACTCAAAAGTCGATCACCGCCCACGGATCGGCGATCGAGGTACGCATCAATGCGGAAGACCCGGAGAATAACTTCCGCGGTTGTCCCGGAAAGATCACCAAATTGAGAGTGCCGGGCGGACTCGGCGTTCGCTGGGATTCTCACGTCCATGAAGGTTATACGATCAGTCCGTATTACGATTCAATGATCGGGAAATTGATCATTCATCGCAATACGCGGGAAGAATCGATCGCCACGCTCAAACGCGCGTTGAGCGAATTCACCGTGGAAGGCGTCAAAACCACGATTCCCCTCCTCCAGGAGATCCTCCGACATTCGGCATTCGTCGAAGGCAAGATGGACACCACGCTGGTTGAGCGGACCTTCACCGATTCCGAATCTTGAGTCGACTCGGGCAGGTCGGACATCCCCATTTCAAAAACAACGCATGAAGTACCAGAGACCCTTCGAGAAAGGTAGTAAACAGTGGAAATTAAACGTGTCGGCATGCTGACCGGTGGGGGCGACTGCCCCGGATTGAACCCCGTGATTCGGGGAGCCGTTCAGACACTTCATAATCAAGGTGTGGAAGTTTACGGCTTGATGGAAGGCTGGAAAGGGGCCCTGGAAGGCGACTATACCGTCCTCACTCCCGAAAACACCCATCACATCGTGTCTCTCGGTGGAACGATCCTCGGCTCGTCGCGAACCAACCCCTTCAAGCACGAAGAAGACGAAGGCCCGGTCGACCAACTGCTCGGCACGATGAAAAATCTGGAACTCGATGCTCTCATCGCCATCGGAGGTGATGACACGCTCGGCGTGGCCAGCAAGCTTCATCAACGGCGCGGCGTGAACGCCGTCGGCGTTCCCAAAACGATCGACAACGACCTCAGTTGCACCGACGTCACCTTCGGTTTCGATACGTCGGTCAACATCGTCGTCGACTCGATCGAAAAACTGCGAACCACCGCGGAATCTCACCGTCGTGTGATGGTGGTGGAAACGATGGGTCGTCACGCTGGTTGGATTGCTTATTATTCGGGCGTCGCCGTCGGTGCGGATTACATCCTGATTCCCGAACGGGAAGCCAATTTCGACCACCTCTGCAAAACATTGCAGACGAAACGCGACAGCGGTCAGAAATACGCCATCGTGGTCGTCAGCGAAGGAGCCAAGCTCTCCAAAACCGAATCCGCTTTTATCACCAAACACCACGAAGTGGACGACTTCGGCCACGTCGCGCTCGGCGGTTTGGGTGAAGTGGTCGCCGAGATCATCGAGAAGAAACTCGACTGGGAGACGCGTTCCGTGATCCTCGGTCACCTGCAACGCGGCGGATCGCCGTCGGCCTTCGATCGCATCCTCGGCACCCGTATGGGGATCCACGCCGCTCGAATGGTCCTCAAAGGTGAATGGGGCAAGATGGTCGCCGCCAAAGGAAACGAAATCGTCGGCGTATCACTGGCAGAAGCAGTCGGCACGATGCGAACGGTCGATGACAAGATCATCCACGAGATCGACGAATTCTATCAGTGATCGAATTCGGGTCTCACGACTCGCTCAACCCGGTCAGCAATGACCGGTTTTTTTATGCGCCGGGTTTGAAGAAATATCATTGTCAGTTTACTGCCGGGTGCCCTGTTCAATATTTTGAGTGCCATGCCCTCGCTTGCGTGGGCATGCAGAATTTCAATCAAACAAACTTGAATCGACGCGATCATCAAGATTGGTGAACACAGGCACCGAATTGCGATTGAAAGATTATTCTGGGTCTCATCCGTAGGATTTGAAAGAGTTCTCGCGCAAAGTCGCCAAGCCGCAAAGAGAAGGCAACTCATCACGGACGACATGGAAGAACCCGAGATCGTCAGAGAAAGAAGAAATAGAGAAAGTGGGCATCGCCGAGGCGGTCGAAGATTTTTCTGGTTTTTCGATGACCGGAATTCATTTTGTAATGGTAGCATGCCAGATCGAAAGAGGCATGCTCACGCCAGCGAGAGCACGGCACCCGGCTGGCTGGTTTTCGGTCTCGGTGAGGGCTTCATGCCGACCTCAAATTGCAAGGA
>JABURQ010000051.1 GCA_014762625.1 Planctomycetaceae bacterium
GCCGCCTCCCCCCGCCGGCCCGGCAACTCGCCGTCTGGCGCGTGAACTTGGGGTCGATTTGCATCAGGTGAGTGGGACGGGACCGCACGGTCGGATCACGATCGAAGACGTTCAAGGTTACGTCAAATCCCGACTTGAAGGCGCTGCATCAGGCGGAGGCGGCGGTGTCGACGAACCGCCGTTGCCGGACTTCGGTAAATTCGGAGAGACCGAACGCGAGAAGATGAATAAGCTCTCGCGAACAGCCGCCGAGAATCTGAGAATGGCCTGGAACGTCATACCTCACGTTACTCAGCACGATCAGATCGACATCACCGAGACCGAAAAACATCGTCGTCAGTTCGTGGCCAAGATGAAAGACGGGCCGAAAGTGACGATGACCGCCCTGGCGATCAAGGCGTCAGTAGTCGCGCTCAAAGAATTCCCCCGATTCAACGCCTCCTTAGATTCGCAAACCGGCGAGATCGTCTACAAAAAATATTTTAACATCGGAGTCGCCGTCGATACCCCCAACGGTCTCGTGGTGCCCGTGATTCGCGATTGCGATAAAAAGTCGGTCTTGCAGATTGCCGCCGACGTCACCGATATGGCGATTCGTGCCCGCGACCGCAAACTCGATATTTCCGAGATGCAGGGAGCGACGTTCACGATCACCAACCTTGGCGGGATCGGCGGAGTCGCCTTTACGCCGATCGTCAACTGGCCGGAGGTCGCGATCCTCGGCATGTCTCGTTCACAGACAATATTGGCGCGATCGGAGGGAGAAATCTCCGAACGGCTCATGTTGCCACTGTCGCTCTCTTACGACCATCGCGTCATTAACGGCGCTGATGCGGCTCGATTCGTGGCCCGACTCGGACGAATTCTCAGCGATCCGTTCCAATGGCTGGTGGAAAGCTGATCGAAGTCGTCTCGACCGATTGTGAGTGCGAAATAATTCCCAACACAACCTACGAAATATAGATAGTTCCATGTCTGAGACTGATTTGAGTCAAGTTCACGTTGTCGTCCTCGGAGGTGGTCCGGGTGGATATCCGGCTGCATTCGCCGCGGCCGACCACGGCATGCAGGTCACGTTGATCGATGAAGGGGTCGAACCAGGAGGCGTTTGTCTGCATCGAGGATGCATTCCCTCCAAAGCGCTGCTCCACGTCGCCAAATTGATCAACGAGACGCGCGAAGCGAGCGAATGGGGCGTGACGTTTGCGGAGCCGGAAATTGATATCGATAAACTACGAGACTTCAAAGGGGGGGTCGTCAATCAGTTGACCGGCGGAATCGCCGCGCTATGCAAAGCACGCGGCGTAAAACTGATCAAAGCACGTGGTACATTTCTCGACTCCAAGACAATCTCCGTCGCGCATGAGGACGGCAAAACTGAAAATATCGAATTCGATTACGGAATCATCGCCACAGGTTCTTCTCCCGCCATGCCGCCGATCTTCGATATCGGCGACGACCGGGTGATGGATTCGACCGGAGCACTGGAACTGAAAGACGTGCCCGAAAAACTCCTCGTAGTCGGCGGAGGTTATATCGGGCTCGAAATGGGGTCGGTCTATGCGGCGCTCGGGTCGCAAGTGACGGTGGTCGAGATGACTGGCGGATTACTCCCCGGAGCAGACCGCGATCTGGTTAAGCCGCTGCAGAAACGACTTGAAGCACAATTTGAAGCGATCAACCTCAACACGAAAGTTGCCGGTCTCGAAGCCGGCGATGCCGGTATCATCGCCAAGTTGGAAGGAGAGGGCGTCGAACCGGAGCAGACGTTCGACCGTGTGCTGATTTCCATCGGACGCCGCCCGAACAGCAAAGGGTGCGGCTTCGAAAACACCAAAGTCGAGATCGACGACAAAGGCTTTATCGTCATCGACCGCAATCAACGGACCAACGACCCGAGCCTGCTCGCCATCGGAGACGTCGCGGGAGAGCCGATGCTGGCTCACAAAGCGACTCGCGAAGCTAAGGTGGCTGTGGAAACACTCGCCGGCGAACCCGCCGAGTTCGACAACCTCGCGATTCCCGCCGTGGTCTTTACCGATCCGGAACTTGCCTGGTGCGGTTTGACCGAGAATGAAGCGAAATCAGAAGGGATCGACGTCAACGTCGCCAAGTTTCCGTGGGCGGCTTCCGGACGCGCTCAGACGCTGGGACGCACCGAGGGACTGACGAAGCTGCTGATCGACCCCAAAACCGAACGCATCCTGGGAGTTGGTATTGTTGGTCCCGGTGCGGGAGAATTGATCGGTGAGGCGGTAGTGATGGTCGAGATGGGAGCGGTCGCCCGCGACATCGCCGACAGCATCCACGCTCACCCCACTTTGTCGGAAACTCTGATGGAAGCGGCGGAAGCCGGTTTCGGTCAAGCGACGCATATGTACCGACCGAAACGTAAATAGGAATACGCGCCGGACGTACTTTCGGTTTCCCATTCAGACGGATCGCCACGATATGAAATGGATTCGGATTCTTGTTGATCCTCTGCGACGACATTGGGTCTGGATCAAGTGGGTTGCAGCGATCGCGATTCTGACGTGGCTCTTTCGGCAAAACCGGGCCACTCTCAGACAGATCGACTGGCACAATCTGGACTGGTCGTTTTTTGCCGTGGGAGTCGTACTGACAGGCGTGGCTTTTCTGATTACGTTCACACGCTGGTATTATCTCGTCGTTTCTCAGGGGTTGCCGTTCACCTGGCGAGATGCTGTTCGATTGGGATTTATCGGAATTCTGTTTAACTACGTTGCTCCCGGCGCGGCGGGCGGAGACATCGTCAAAGCACTCCTTATCGCAAAGGAGCATCCGGAACGTAAAGCGGTTGCGGCGGCGACGGTCTTTCTGGATCGTCTCCTGGGGCTGATTGCTCTGTTCTGCGTCGGAGCCGTCGCGTCGCTGGCGTTTCTACCGCTGACCGATTATCCGCGGCTGCAAATGTTGTTAAGCGTCCTCTGGGCGGGCACGCTGGGAGGATTGGTTGGACTGTTTCTACTTCTGCACACTTCTTTGCCTCAGTCGCGATTAGTGGCCTGGATGTTCAAAATCAAATTTGTGGGCCCGATTCTGGAAGAAATCCAACGCGGCATCCTGATGTATCAATCGCGAAAACGTGTCTTGTGGGGAGCCGTGGGACTGAGTGTGATCGGTCATTTTGCATTTCTGACGGTCTTCTACTGCGCCTCGCTGGCACTCGAATCCGGTCCCGCCGCGCCGAGCTTTATCGGTCATCTGTTCTTGATACCCGCTGCCGAGTTGGTCGGAGTGCTGATTCCAACGCCCGCGGGGATCGGAGCGTTGGAAGGGGCCGTGCAAGGGGTATTTGTGATGGGTAACGAGATGGCCGCTCATCCGGTCGAGAAAGAGCTGGCCGCCGCCGCCGGATTCAGCGTGGCGCTCGTCTTTCGACTGACAAACATGATGACCGCTCTGATTGGCGGAGCATTCTATCTCTCCAACCGCCGTGAGATTGAGGAAGTCCTCGAAGAGGAAGAACACCTGTTGGAAGACGAACAGATCACTGATTGACGGTCTGTCGCTCTTCCAACTGGCGCACACCCATCACGAGCCGATACCGAATGAATTCTTCGGGAGGGCAGTTCCCCGACTGACTGACCTGCCTTTGACTCAGCGTTCGCTGATCGGGACGTAAGGTCGATCGTCCGGCCCGGTGTAGTTCGATGAAGGACGAATGATTTTATTGTCGCTGATTTGCTCCAGCACGTGGGCACACCATCCCGCGATACGGCTGGAGGCGAAAACGCAGGTGAATAACTCACCCGGAACGCCCATGTAATGCTGGACGGACGCAGAATAGAAATCGACGTTGCACTGACGACCGATTTCGGCGACGACCTGCTTTTCAATTTCGACCGAGAGGTCGTACCACTTTGTGTCGCCCGCTTCTTGACCAAGTTTTTCGGAGTATTCCTTGAGGTGTTTGGCACGCGGATCCTGTGTCTGATAGACGGCGTGTCCGAACCCCATGAACTTTCCTTTGCGGCTGCGAACATCGGCCACCCAATCGGCGACCTGATCCACATCACCGACCGACTGTAACGTTTTCAGAACTTCCGTGTTCGCTCCGCCGTGCAGCTTCCCTTTGAGGGCACCAATCGCGCCGGTGATCGCGGAGTACATATCCGTGAGTGTCGCGATGATGACACGCGCGGTGAACGTACTCGCGTTGAAACCATGTTCCGCGTGCAGGATCAGAATCAGATCCATCGCTTTTGCAGCGTCCTCGCTCGGTTCTTCACCATTCAACATGTACATGAAGTTGGCGGCAATCGACAGCTCCGGCTTGGGAGCGAGTGGCTCGTTACCGTCCCGGAGACGGCGAATCGCCGCAGTCAAGGTTGGCAACACGGCCACAAGGCGAATGGCATTTTCCTTGTTCGACTCGTCCGATTCCTCTTCCGCAAGTGGATCGTAGTGACCGAGCACCGAGACCGCCGTTCTCAGTGCCGCCATCGGAGGCACTCCGCTAGGGAGTGACTTGAGGGCTTCGAGGACTTGAGGAGGAGCTGTTGCGTGTGAGGTCAGCGATTCGTGAAACTCATCGAGTTCGGATTGTGTGGGGAGTTCGCCATACAACAGCAGATAGGCCACTTCTTCGTAAGTGCTGTGAGCACAGAGGTCGTCGATGTTATATCCGCGGTAGATCAGTTTGCCGATCTGTCCGTCAATCGAACAGATCGAACTATCGGCTGCCTTGATCCCCTTGAGACCTTTGGCAACAGTCTTGGCGTCCTCACTCATCGAAGTATTCCTCTGGTGCTTGCGTATCGGGTGTTGGATATCGATCGAAACTTCCTTGACGTCATTCGTTCAAGGTCCGTCACGAACGATCGCGAGTCAGCACAAGCAGGCGAGTTAAGTGCTGACCCCGCAGGAGGTGGGTGAGTCTAGTATAAACACCCACTCGGACAGGTTCAACGAAACAGAACCTCTTACACAGCTTGAGTTTGCCCAAGAGGAGAGAATATGGCGATTTTCAGCTCTCCCGGTACTCTGCCGGAGTTAGTTCTCCGGCAAGGGAGGCGGCTCGGGCAAGATCGTTTCAACCACTTCCGTCTCTCGTGAGACTAGCTCGACATTGGGAACGTCGGGAAGTACATGGTCCGGCAATTTCACGGCCAGCCGACCTGATTGAAGCTCTTCAATTCTCTGGCGAAGAATCGATACCGGAACCGCGTACGATTCCGTGCGCCCTCCGCGAGCAATGTTCAACCCGATTGCGTCTCCGTCCAGATTCAACAACGGCCCGCCGCAATCGTGGGAAGACATCACGGTATCGTGTTGCATAATCCCCTGAAATCCGGCCCGCCTGGTACTGAGCTTGGCTCCCATGCGATTCTGAATCGCCTGTCGATGAAAATGGTCTTCATTACTGCGTCCCAGAGTCACTTGAAAATTGAGGTATTCCTGACCGCGCAATACGCGGACGAACAGGGAGTCGCCGGGGCTGTACCCTTTCAGGGCGTTGAACATTTTGTCCCGGTTTTCGACCACGATGTCCGAGACTTGCAGAATGATATCCCCGCTGCGGAGCCCCGACCGTGACGCGGAGCTGAAAGGACGAATTGATTGAATTTTTGCCTGCTCCACAGCCACATCCATCTCAATACCGAGCCAGGCTTTTCCACGGATCTTTGGGATATCGAGGGATTTCACACTGGAAACCCCCACCGCCACGGGAGAGGCTTCGAGGCCGGGAGTGATGACCCAGCGTCCCATCTCCTGCATGTCAGTTTCAGCCCATTGGATGGGGTGGAGTTCGTCTTTATCAACATGCAGTAATGCAAGGTCGTACTCACGATCGGCCGCCAGCAGCTTGGAACGAATTTCTGAATCATCATAAAAACGGCAAGTCGGGTTCGCCTGAAGTTCGCTCGCTTTAGTCAGAATGTGACCTTCAGAATCAATCACAACTCCCATCGCGACATGCTTGTTCTGACACCAGACCTCCACCGTCGACTTCCGGGCAGCGGCCACAACCGGCTGAAACGCGGCCCGCAAACGTCGTCCGCTCAACTGTAAGTCAGCATCCAAATCCTTCGCGGGAGCGACCGCAGGGCTGGCCAACAGAGTTGCCAGAATCAACAACGCCAACGGAAAAAACTCCTGGAACTGCGGCCAGAACGGGGTAAGTCGAGTCTTGCGTTGAATCATGAAGCTGCTCCAGAGAGATGGCTATTCCAAATGGTTTTGAGATCACATGTTGATGCGTTAGCGGGTATCGCGATAGGGGTCGCGTCGGGCTAAAGTCACTTCCAGTTCAATCAGTTTATTGTTTCTTTGTATCTCGACTTTGATGGCGACATCCGGAGGATATTGCGAAACGATTTCCACCAGCTCGCGAAAATTCTTCACCGGCTTCCCGTCAAAACTCTTCACGACATCCCGCACGCGGAATCCGGCTTCTGCGGCAGGTGACCCTGGTTTCACCGATGTCAGTGAGCAAGGGCCGTTACGATTATAGGGATCGCCGCCCACTCCCAGGAAACCCGCGGGCGAGGAAAGAGATTCCCAGTTTTCATCGTAAATATTGACTGGCACATGCAGATTCCAGGAGGTCGAAACACCGATGCGGCTATTGATTCCGATCACGCGGCCCTGCATATCAAATAACGGGCCGCCCGAATCACCACCCACCAGCGTGGCGTCCGTCCGAATCATTTCGTTGGTAATGTTGTTAATGCGTCCGATCCGCAGAACGGGAGGACGCCCCTCGCGACGACCGCCGGGATGCCCCGTAGCAATACACCAGTCTCCAACTTCATACGAATCAGAAGGAGCCATCTTGCAGTAAGGCCATTCGCCGTCGTCGACAATCCTCAGCACACCAGCGTCGGAATCGTGTTGCGTACCTAAAGTTTCGGCGCGAGCCACCGTTCCATCCGGGAACCAGACGGTCGCTTTCAAACCTCGCCGACCGATGACGTGGGCCGCGGTCATGATGTAACCATCCTTGCTGATCACCACCCCACTTCCCTGGGAGCTTCCGATGACCACCGCCACGGTCGCCTTGAGCATCTGCTCGCGATGTTTTTGAATGGCATCTTCGACCGCTTTGAGGTCTTCCACCGATTCGGGAAGCCGTTTTTTGAGAGCGGCAGAGGAATCCGTCGCTTGGGATTTGGTCTCGGATTGAAGAGCGGGAGCGGAGGTCGCCACCGTGAGCACCAGGAGCAGCGTCAGAGCGTAAGTGCAGAATCGTCTGTAAGAGTGGAATGTGCTCAAGGATCGCCTCATCGTTGCTCCGAATGTTCACGAATGCACCAGGCCTGCCTGATACATCGACAGATGGGACTTTCTATAATTACCGCATTCAACAAGCGATAGACAACCCCCTGCGTTCGATTTTAGTCGCAAGCTTCATTATATCAGTGGGTTACGAATATTAAGCCGGATCAGGAATGGACTCGTCGATCCTTACCGATCATTCAGAATAGGCAAGATTGGATCCAATTGACGGCTGAAAAAGAGCGTGCTACTCCCCACAAAATCCCCCTATGCAGCCTCGGGAACTGTTGCTAAAATTCGCCGCTTAACCGGGGGTGCACGACGCAATCGGTTATCAAATAACAACTTACTGCCTGATAGACACGCTTGCTGAGACCACATTCAGCGGGAAGGATGCCGCCTGTGTTCATTCTCAATAAATTGCGCCGCTTGCTCTTCGTTCTGACCACCGCCATGACGGCCTTCAGTTTCACTGTCGTGTCCTGGGGGCAACCCAACACGCTGGAAATTCGTGATTCAGACGTTCCGCAGAATCGGGAATTCAATGAAGCCGCGCCCCGCGTTGCGCGCCAGCCCTTAAATCCGGCTGCGCGCCAGCCCATTAACCCTCAGCTCCTCCAGGTGTTGAAAGACTGGGAACAGAAAACTCAAGACTACAAGAAACTCTCAGGCGGGCATCGTCGTTTTGTCTACGACTCCGTCTTCCAGGTCGAGAAACGATCGGACGGCGATTTTTACTACGAAGCCCCTGACAAAGGTCGCATCGATATCAAGCAGGTCGAGATTCCGGCAGGTGCCAAAAGTCAGAAGCTTAATAAACAGGGCAAGCCGTATTCTCTGCAGAGTGACATCCCGGAAAAATGGATTTGCGACGGCAAACAGATTGCCCAGGCGAACGACGAACGCAAAGAGTACATGATCCACAACATTCCTCCGCAGGATCAGGGGATCAACATCATGGACGGTCCGCTGCCGTTTCTGTTTGGTCTGCCTGCCGAAAAAGCGGTCGAACGTTACGATTTCACTCTCCTGCCCCAAACTAACGAGCGGAGTGTGTGGCTGAAAGTCCTGCCTCGTCGCAAACAGGACGCGGTCAACTGGAAAGAAGCGGAAGTGATCCTCGATCGGAAGACCTATCTGCCGATCGCGGTGAAACTCGTCAATCCGGCAGGCACCACGGAAACCGTTTATAGTTTCCGAGACTTGAAGATTAACGAGCATGCCATCATCTCGAACATCTTCGGTCGCGGAAATCCGTTCGATATCAAACGAGTGCTGAGAGGCTACAAAGAGATCAAGCAGGCCCAGGCCAAAGGAGCCATTCCGCAAAATGGGGTGCCGAAGCAAGCTCAACCCGATCCTCAGCCGCAACCCCGACCCCAACCTAAAAACAACGTCGCGGGAGAGCCTCAAGGCAAGCCCATGCCGAATACGGTGAACGCCGAATGGAAAAAGGTCCAGGCCTTCTTCGAGAAAGAGGGCTTTGAGGTTGAATTTCAGAGAGCGGGACCTGCCCCTTCCAAAGAACTGGTTTTTCGAGTGGCCCGACAAGAGCCGGCTGCCGGAACTCCCGTCAAACCGGGGCAGAAGTTGATTTTCTTCCTGTATGAAGAAGTCCGGGCGGCTTCGAATCCCTGAATTCACTAGGCGACTCTAGCTCACACTCGTCGGTTGAGAGAGTGCGAGGTAGTCAGGCCGATCCGCGGATGTCCGACAAAGCTGTGAATTCAGGATTTGTCCGTCTTCAATCAGAAAAACTCCTCCGAGTTGTGAAACGTCTCCTTCCGGCTTCCCCGGTAGATGCCCTTCCCAGAGGGTGCAGACGGCCCCTTTGAGCCACACCCCCGGTCCCAGAAAATCGGTGATCTTCCCCTTTTCGACTCCCAATAGTTCATAGAGTTCCTGCTCGGGGTCAGAGATCGCTTCCAGATCATCGAGATTATAACGAGCAAAGAATGCAGTGGCCTGATCTCGGTCTTTCATCATATGCACGAGCACGATTTGAACGCCGTTCGCTTCGATGACAGAACGAGCGTCGGCGACGTCGTTGAGCGCCTGTTTGCAGAAAGGGCAGCCTGCATGCCGGAGAAAAACGAGCAGTTTTCGCCCCGGCTGGTTCAGTCGCTCGAATTTTTCGGGAAATTGGACGGTTTTCATAGTGGAAATATCCGAACCTGAGTCGTGGAGAGGGACTCCGTCATTATGGTCATCCCGACATCGCTTGTCATCGACCTATTTTTCCTTCCAAAACGTTCGTGAGGTCGCTTGACGAACGCAAACTGTGCCGACTATTCTATTTGTCGTCGGTTGAGAGACCGCTTTTGCGGGTGTAGCTCAGTGGCTAGAGCGTCTGGTTGCCATCCAGAAGGCCGGGGGTTCGACTCCCCTCACCCGCTCTTTTTTCTCAGGTGATGAACCAAGGCTTCAGGCGTTCTCCAGTACAGAGCAACCTGGGACGGTTCATTTCCCTCCTTCAAGTCAATAATCAGACGATTCCGCAAGTCGCGGAGAGAAATCAGACGACAGCCGTAGCCTCCTCCAGCCATCGCGAACGATCGGCAGATTCGGACACGAGGCCGACGGCTTATTTCATGAGTGCCGTTTTGAGGAATGACCTTCTCTCGCGGTATCAGAAAGACCACCATGACAGATACACCCGAAGATCAACTCGAAGTTCCCGACATCAGCGAAGCCACGGCAGCTTCCGCAATTGATGTCCCTGAAATTTACGAGATGTCGCTCGATGTCACGATTGACGATGCCGGCCCGTGCCGCAAACACGTCAAAGTGACCGTCCCGCGGAAAGACATCGATCACCACTTCGAGGAAACTGTCGAGAAATTTCGGGGAGAAGCGGACGTTCCCGGTTTCCGTCCCGGCATGGTGCCGTCCCAGTTGATTCAGAAGCGTTTCAAGAAAGAGTTGGCGAGCCAGGTCAAACAGGACATCCTCCTCGAAAGCCTCGAGCAGATTTCTGAAAAAAATGATCTCGACCCAATCAACCAGCCGGATATCGATCTCGAATCGCTCGAACTCCCCGAAGAAGGGGACTTCACTTACGAATTTGACGTCGAAGTTCGACCCGAATTCGATCTCCCCGACTATAGCGGTCTGAAACTCGATCGTCCCACCAAGGAAATCGACGACGAGGAAGTCGAAAAATCGCTCGAACGATACCTCTCCCAATACGCTTCTCTTGAGGACCGCGAAGGAGCGGCGGAAGCCGACGATTTCGTCGCCTTAAAATTGAAAGCCGAACAGGACGGCAAGACCGTCCGCGAAATTGATGAGTTCTACGTCCGCGTCAAGCCGACCTTACGATTTGAGGATGCCGAACTGGAAGGCTTCGACAAACTGATCGCCGGTCACACCAAAGGGGATAAGGTCGAAACCATCGCCACCATCAGCGATGAAGCCGCCAGCATCGAAATGCGCGGGGAAGAGCTCGCTTTGACCCTCGAAATCATCGAAGTGAAAGCAATTAAACTTCCGGAACTCGACAGCGAGTTCCTGGAGCGGATCGATATGGAGTCTGCTGACGAGTTGAAAGATGCGATTAGGGATTCGCTCGAACGGCAACTCAAGCACGAACAGCGTCAGTCGGCCCGGAAACAGGTGCTCGAACAGATCACCGCTTCCGCCGATTGGGATCTCCCCGAAAAGCTTGTCCTCAATCAGGTCGATAACGCCTTGCGTCGCGAAATGCTTGAAATGCAACAGGCCGGCTACACAACGCAGCAGATTCGCAGCCGCGAAAACGAAATGCGTCAAAAGGCGGTTTCCGAAACCCGCCAGGCTCTGAAAGAACACTTCGTCCTCGACAAAATCGCCGAAACCGAAGAAATCGAAGTCACACCGAGCGATATCGAATCGGAAATCTTCATGATGGCGATGCAATCCGGCGAGAACCCTCGTCGCGTGCGAGCTCGTATGCAGAAGTCGGGAATGATCGAAAATCTCGAAGCCCAGATTCGCGAACGCAAAGCAATCGATTCCATTCTCGATCGGGCCACCTTTAACGACGTCCCGGCTGAGGAAGACGATGACGGCGACAATGTCGAAGCCGTCCGATACGCCCTCTGCCAGACAGTCACTCACGCCCCGGCGGAGGAAGAGGCCGAGACCGAAGAGACTGACGAGTAAATCAAAAAGAATTGATGTGACCAGGCGGGGTCTCTCGGACCCCGCTTTTTCATTGGTATTTCAGACAGAACGCGACGCCGAACGCCTCACTTTTTCACAGGGTTGACTCGGTGTCATACAATGAGCTATCCCACCAGCAAATCACAGCATTCGCTCCAAGGAAGATTCACTATGTTTGATTCGTTTGCACAAGGGCCGATCGACCCACAACTTTCTCGTGGGCGAGACGTGACCCGACAGCGTCAAATGGGCATCGGAGATCTGCTTCTGGAAAACCGAATTGTTTTTCTGGACGGCGTCATCAACGATGCTTCCGCCAACCTGATCGTGATGAAACTCCTCTACCTGCAGTCCGAGAACCGTCACCAGGACATTCACTTTTACATCAACTCTCCCGGCGGTTCGGTCACCTCTACCCTCGCAATCTACGACACGATGCAGTTTCTCGACTGCAAAGTCGCCACCTACTGCGTCGGTCTGGCCGCGAGCGGCGGTGCGATTCTCGTTGCGGGGGGCGAAAAAGGAAAACGGTTCGCACTCAAACACTCCAAGATCATGATTCACCAGCCGTACGGACAGGTTGGCGGTCAGGTCTCCGATATCGAGATTCAAGCCGAAGACATCCTCGCCACACGCCAGTTGCTCAACGAAATTCTCGCCGAGCACACCGGACAACCGATCGAACGCGTGGCGAAAGACACCGAACGGGATCGCTACATGACGGCTCCCGCCGCCGTGGAGTACGGTCTCGTTGACGAACTGCTGGAAAAACCTCCCAAAAAAGAAGAGGCGTGACTTCGGGCCGCGAATTCGTTTCCTATTGATGGAGTCCGATTCGTGTGCTAATTACTGCTGGACACTCCACAGGTGCGTCCGGCAGATGGCGATTCAGGCAATCTGCACAATTTACGGAATAGTATCATGACCGCACTTGTTCCCTTTGTCATTCAAAAAAACGGCCGCGATGAGCGGGCGATGGATATTTACAGCCGACTGCTCAGCGATCGTATCGTGATCCTCGGCAGCCAGGTCAACGACGAGGTTTCCAACAGCATCGTCGCACAACTTCTGTATCTGCAATTCGAAGATGCTGAAGCCGACATTCACTTTTACATCAACTCGCCGGGCGGCTCGATTACCGCCGGAATGGCGATTTACGACACCATGCAGTACATCAGCTGCGACGTGGCGACCTACTGTATCGGACAAGCCGCCAGCATGGGAGCCGTGTTGTTGACGGCGGGAGCCCCCGGAAAACGAAACGCTCTCCCCAACAGCCGCATCATGATCCACCAGCCGCTGGCGGGGATGGAAGGGACCGCGACCGAACTCGAAATTCACGCCAAGGAAGTCCGACGTGTGAAAAAGCGGATGAACGAAATTCTCCTGAAGCACACCGGGCATTCCCTGGAGAAAATCGAGGAAGACACCGATCGCGATAACTTCATGACGGCGGCCGAAGCCAAAGAATACAACCTGATCGACAGCGTTCTCGAACACCTGCAACCGGGACAAACCCCGTAACTTGTAGAATGCCTGAGTAACAGACACCTGGGTGGGCACTGGCGGCTTGCCCGCCAGTGTGTGCGACCGTTAAAAAGTCGTAACAAAGCAGACAGATTATTATCAGCAATCATCGGTCAAGGACGACCTCTGATGCGAAACTTGATTCTCCACATTCTGATGCTCGGCACGCTGCCAATGCTCGGTTGCGTCCGTGGAGATGTCGATCTTCTCGAAGCGCGTCTCCGCTCGAAGGATGCCGAACTGAGAGCCCTCAACGATCGACTGGAAACGACCGAACGTCAGTTGGCCTCCTCGCGGCGCGAGAAAACGCAACTTCAGCAACAACTCGCCAGGAACTCCGCCAAGCCCGAAGAAATCAGCCGTCTGGCGAACGTCGAGGCCATTGAAATCAATCCGCGCCTGACCGGTTCTCTCAATGAAGACGACCAACCGGGAGACGACGTCCTGAACGTCGTGGTTGCCCCCGTCGATGCCTCGGGAGAAGTGGTCAAACTGGACGGCCGCGTGGAAGTCGAAGCGATCGATCCCTCTCTGCCGGAGTCTGAACGCAAGCTGGGACAATGGGCGATCTCTCTCGAAGATTCCGCCCAACAATGGCACGACGGCTTCCTCGGCCAGGGGTTTCAATTAACGACTCCCTGGCAGCGTCCGCCTCAATCGCGTGAGATTGTGTTGCTGGCCCGCTACACCACACCCGACGGACGCGAATTCTCCACCACGCAGGAAATCACGGTGACACCTCCCGGCGGTGTGGGCAAAACTCCCAATCCGCTTCCCCTGCCGCTCTCGCAGGACGAGCAATCGGAAACGTTTCCCGAGATCCGACCGGTCGAGTTCCAACAACCGGCCCCCTCCTCGAAACCGTTTCCCGCTTCGGTTCCGAAAATCACGCCGGCTCCCAAGGACTCTTCCCCGAATGAGCCCAGGCCGCTCCCCATCGATGCCGATCTCCAACCGATCCCGTTGAACGATGTGTTGAAATCACCGCTTCCACGCGAGACACCTCCCTTCGCGGAGTGAGCAATGGAATCACGACCAGCGCCTATTGCAGTTTTCGTCAGTTTCCTGACGATCAGTTCTCTGATCTTTGTGGGACGTTCAAAGCCACCGGAACGTCTCGTGAGTGAGGCGGAATCCTACCGGCAACGTATCGATGCAAAGTTTCGTAAAGAAGCGATGAGAGAAAAACTTTTTGACGCGATACTTGGCCCACCTTCTTCAAAAACCGAGGTATCCACGAGCAGATCGAAGGAATCGAATTGGACAAGGAACTATTCCGACGATGTGAAAAGAGAAGTGATCAACGGTGTTCTCAATGAAATTCTCAATGGGGAGGCCATGCAAAACTCTCGTAAGTTCTACGGCCAACCCGGTTCCAATGTCGTTGCTCTGTTAACGGATGATGAATTCAAACTTCCTGTACCTCTTCGTGTTCATGTCCCCGGCTGGAAGATTCAATTGCGAACATCAGACTATGAGCCGGATGATTCTGCACCCCGCATGTTGCTGGTTCGATTTGAGGAATTTAATCTCGATAAAGAGCTTGGAAACACATTGTTTAATGCGCATGTGGAAGTGTTGCTGACCAACGGAGGTGGCTCACCCGATGGGGAGATCCACATTGGTGGAATATTGATCTTCTTTTATGTCAAAAAGACCAACGGGAAGTATGAGGCTCTCTTTGCGGGAGCGATTGACCCCTGACTTTATCGTGTTGATGATTTCGATCGCGCCGTGAAACTGATGCAGTAGATTCTCGTCGGAATCAGTTATTCCCTACCGGAAAACTGGCCAGGCTTGTTTCTCCCTTTGACGCGATGGCGGAAAGTGTGAGCGTAGAATTTTTTGAGGCTCATACGAGTCGAGACTCTCGTGATCCCGTCTTAACGAAATCTGCCCTGCGACCAATAATAATTTTCAAAAACAGAAAAGAATTCTGGCACATCCCAAATTATCAGTGTATAAATAAGTTTACCATTACTGGAGAGAGTCAAGGCTCAAGGAATGTGATTGAGATCAAATCCAGCGATGTCCCTGCGGATTCTATGATTCAGCGCGCTCCCTGATTCGGTGGGAACGCTCGACTGTCAGCGGCGGTTTCAGGGCGAGCATTGATCCATGAGAAGAGACAGACCTTCCGGATTCACGTTGATCGAATTACTGGTGGTGATCGCGATCATCGCCGTTCTGGTGGCGTTACTGTTACCCGCCGTCCAGCAGGCACGCGAAGCAGCCCGCCGAGCTCAGTGCAAAAACAATCTCAAGCAGATGGGGATCGCACTCCATAATTATCACGATGTGAACCGAACCCTTCCGCCCGGTTATCGCTTCATTGCGAATTCATCGACCGATACGATCGGCGGCGTCAATATTTCGATTCTCCCCTATATTGAGCAAGCCACTATCAAAAACCAGATTAATGTGAATTTGCCCTGGTTTATGTTCCCGCCCGAAATCGTCAAAACAGTCGTGCCTGTCTTCGTCTGTCCTTCCGATGCCTCGCCGGAACAGTTTACGATCCCCAATCTCGCTTCCCTCGGTTTACCGTGCGGAGACACGTTCGCCATCAGTTCCTACGCCCAGTCGATGGGCTACGATGATGCTCTCTGTTTTGCGTCGGGTGGATTTGGCGGCAAACCTTCCACCAACAATACTGGAGCGTTCTTTATCCACTCGCGAACCCGAATGGCCGATATGCTCGATGGTTCCAGCAGCACCATTCTGATCGGTGAAGCGGCGTCGGGATTCCCAATGTGCCAGGGAATCGGATGCAATTCTCCGATCCTAACCGAGTTGTCGGCTCACTCCTGGGCCATCAACGGCACCAACAAGGAACACTATCTCGCTCTGGGGCTGCATTACTCCGGTTCTCTGGCGAGTACTGTGGAGCCGATGAATAAAATAGTCTCCACGGAATCCTACTACCATTCTCTCAGCGGGGCGAATGATTGTCGTCCCAGTTGGGGAGGAGGTCCGCACTGGGCGACGAATTTCCGCAGTTTCCATGTGGGGGGAGTACAGTTCCTCTTTGGAGACGGATCAGTTCACTTCCTGAGCGAGAACATCGACCTCGCCACTTATCGCGCCCTCTCGACGGTTCGGGGAGGAGAGGTCGTCGGCAACTACTGATCCCTGGAACCGGCAATCACGGCTGGCGACTGGTTGGCTCCTTTCAGTTTGTGGCGATGTCTTTGATCGCCTGAAAGCAGGAACCATGCCCGGCGGGTCCTGCGGCGAATCTTTGCTTTCCGTGTTCGAAAAAGATTTGGTTGTCTGAAGGCTGAACCCCGAGGGTTTTCAAAGATGGGCTTTTTGCAAGACCTCAACTTCTAAATCGATCTCATGTATCAGTCTCAAATTACGTTTTCGACTTGAGGCCGGGTCCGCGTCAGGTATGACACCGAACACCTCGTGGTTTACAAACAGGCTGCTGGAACCACTAGATGTTGTGGAGTTTGTTCTTTGTACTTGGTCTTTCGTTTGCAAAGCACAAAGAACAAAGCACTAAATACAAATACCGATTTGCCAAAGATCGCGATGGTTGGATCACCGAGTTCCAAAATCGGAATTTAAAAATCCCAAATTGACAGACCGCCGATGACGCGGATTTCTGGGATGGATTTCGACAACACGAGAGAGAACAGAAAAAACTCACGCAGCGCCGCGGCGACGCAGTGAAACAGGGAGAAAGTCTGGTCACATTTCGCACCCGCAGGATGAGAAGATAGAAACTACCGCCTTCGGTCTTGAATCCTCGCTATTGCTCGGCGACCTCAGTTGCTCTCCGTCACCCAACCGATCTATCGATCGGTCGGGCCACCCGGCTACCCTGCTCCCCACACCTCTCTCACTCACCCCTCTTCCGGGTTCGGCCAGTCGCCCCAGTGCTCAAGGTAGTTCTGATAGGCGGCGGAGTCTGCTTTCTGTTCCTCCAGCATTACTTTCACCTCTTCGACGCGTTGGTGTTCTTCGTCCAGATTTAATAGTCCCAGCAGAACGCGGGTTCTCAGGAAGACGAAGTAAGTATCGAGGACGTCGCTTTTGCAGTAGTCGTTGATCTCCTGAACCTTGCCGTCGTCGTACATCCCCTGCACCATCGAGCCATCGACGCCGGTTTTGCCCGGCTTGCCGATCAGATTCGCCAGCAGGTTGAGGCCGCCGGTGACGCGTGAGGCTCCGAAGTTGGAAATCAGATCCATCAGGTCGAGATGGGCGTTGTGATTGTAGCGGTTGCGGGATTGGTCGTAGGTGCGGGCATCGACGTTGAACCATTTCGGCAGAGAGAGGCCGTACCGATAGGCGGCGAGTTCCATGACCGGCATGTCGTAGCCGCGACCGTTAAAGGTGACGAAGGTCGGGCAGCGATAGTGCATGTAGCCCTGCCAGAATTTTTTGGTGATCTGGTAGGGATCGTAGTCGGGTTCGTCGAGCGTGGTGAGATCGAGCATTCGGAAGTGGTCGTCGACTTTCGCGACGGCGACCGAAATCGGCAGCATGAAGGTGGGAGGGATGACGTCTTTTCCGGTCGCTTCCAGCAGTTCCTCCCGGTATTTCTGAATCGCCTGGGGGGCGTCGAGTTCGTCGTCGGGATAGCGGACGCGGGCGATCAGATCGCCGTCGGCGATCGTTTCGACGTCGAAGATGAGATAGGCAACTCGGTCGGGAGCAGTCATAGGAGGCAAGCTTTCTGAAAATCCGTTTTGAGGTCAAAGCACCTTTGCTTGAATGATCCGGCTAACGTTATGATGAGAGTATCGACCTGCATCATAATGATCCTGGGGCTTGCGAGCCACGAGGGAGTTTGTGCGGTCGCCGATTGATCGCAGAAATCCTCAGAAACAGACCTTCTATGAATGATCCCGCCAGCGTTGAGTCGTCTCTCTCCCCCGAACAGATTCGCGAAAAAGAGGAGCAGGCCCTGCAGGGTCTGGCGACCGCGTACGAGCGGATGCGCGAAGAGATCGGGAAAGTGATCGTCGGCCAGAGTGAAGTGGTCGACGAATTGCTAATCGCGATGTTCACGCGGGGACATTGTCTGTTGGTGGGAGTTCCGGGATTGGCCAAGACGCTGCTGGTCAGTACGATTTCCCGAATTCTGCAACTCTCCTTCCGCCGGATTCAATTTACGCCCGACCTGATGCCTTCGGACATTACGGGGACGGACGTGTTGCAGGATGATCCCGAAACCGGGCATCGGAAGTTCGAGTTTATGCAGGGACCGATCTTCACCAACATTCTGCTCGCCGACGAAGTGAACCGGACGCCTCCCAAAACACAGGCGGCGTTGCTGGAAGCGATGCAGGAACGGCACGTCAGCGTGGGAACGCATACCTATCGACTGCCGCAACCGTTTTTCGTCCTGGCGACGCAGAACCCGATCGAACAGGAAGGGACGTATCCGCTTCCCGAAGCACAACTCGACCGCTTCATGTTCAACGTGACGGTCAAATACCCGTCCTCCGCGGAAGAGCTGTTGATCCTCAAACAAACCACCGGGGGGATCGAACCGGAGCTACAGCCGATCCTCAACGGCGACCAGATTCTCGCATTGCAGGAGGTGGTTCGGAAGGTTCCGGTTCCCGAGCATGTGTTTGTGTACGCTCGTGATCTGGTACGGGCGACGCGTCCGGAAGGTAAGGAGGCGATTTCCGCCAGCCAGCAATATCTCTCGTGGGGAGCGGGACCGCGTGCCGGACAGTATCTGATTCTGGGAGCGAAAGCGAAAGCGGTTCTCGACGGTCGTTTTCACGTGACGACCGACGACATCAAAGCGGTCGCCCATCCGGTCCTTCGCCACAGGCTCGTCACCAACTTTCAGGCCAACAGCGAAAACATCACCACCGACGACGTGATCGATCTGCTGATCAAGAAAGTGCCGGTCGATTTGCAAAAACGCGCCCGGCAGGCGATCGAATAAGCATCTCTGATGGCTGAACGAGGCAATCTTCAGTCGACGGCGGCGAGGGCGTCGTCGCGCGTATCGTACAGCGCCCAGAGTGTATCGAGGGCCGTGATGCGGAGTAGTTCCGCCGCGCCGGGACTCGTCCCGCACAGGACCATTTCTCCGCCGCGACTGCGAACGTATTTGTGACATCGCAGCAAGAGCGCCAGAAAGACGGAGCCGAAATAGTTCACTTCGCTCAAGTCAAAGATGACGATCGGCGCCTGTTGTTCGGCGAGCGGGGTCATGACGATATCGGCAGCCTGTTCGATCAGATCCCAACGCATTTGTTCGACGTCTGAGGCGGGGGTGATCACCAGCGTATTGCCGTGCCATTCAAATTGGAAATCTTCCTGATCGTGCGGATCGCTCATCGCTATTCGTCCTTGATGTCAAAAAAATCGAATTCGACGGGGAAGCATCAGAGTCCGATGACTCGTCAGGCTCTCGGACTTACCTCAGGGGCCGCCGACTTCGAGATTGGCGGTCAATTGTGCCGCGGTCGGCCCGCCGGGATAGATGGGGTTTTGCCCCGGATCATTTTCTTTCAGCCAGTCGGTCAGCGGGACGATCGTGTTTGGAGCGAGTTTGACGCCCCCTTTGTTGTTAAAGACCGCTTTTACGACCGGGAGGGTATTATCGTAGGCGGTCGCCACCATCGGTTGATGGGCGGCGAAACCGGCCTGGGAGGTCAGGTAAATCAGGCCTTGCTCCTGTCCCTTTTTGAGCGGTTGAAAGGCTCCGTAGATTTTCAGGAAGGTCGAGATCCAGTAAATCTGTCCGGGTTTTTCATTATACTCGAGGGCTAACTGTTCGCAGGTTCTGGCGACTTGCCAGGCGATAATCCCGAGATTCACGTTCCCAGGGATGGGAACCCTCGGCAGAGAATACGCGGCTTGTGACCGGACGCGGGGATCGCGATTGGCATCGCTCATCGTCTGGACCAGCCCGGTTACGATGAACGGTTCACCGGCACGATTCACGTCGATCTGAGTTGCGACCAGCCCCTGAATCAAGCGGATCTGGTACCAGTAATAAGTGTCGGCATCTTTGAGCTGTTGCTCCATGACGAGTGCCGTTTGCAACAGGTCATTACGGGGGAGCTTCACCTGCTCGCTGCTGATGATGCGGATGATGCCCTGAACCGCATTGATCTTGACCGCTTGATGTTGCTTCGCGTCTTCCAGGATGGCGACTAAAAACATCAGACTCGGTTCGAACGGTTCCGCGGGTGTTTGTGTTCGACGATCTTCTTCGACGATATTGAGTTCACCGGCGATGGCCGCCGCCACGACTCGAACATCGAGTTGGTTTTGGAGCAAGTCTTTCAGCACGTCCAGCGTTTCGGTCAGCACCATTTCCCGAAACTTCCGTTTAATACGGGGATTGATCTGATTCGCTCCCGCATAATTCACCAGATCCCGCATGAACGTGCGACGGAGGCCGTTGATGTTTCCATATTGCTCCGGGATCGTCATCGCGTAGAGACGCGTTTCAATTCCTTCGCGAATCAGTTTGCGGCTTTGAGACGTGATCTCCCCCGAGCGCAAGGCTTGGACGTAATCCGTCTGGAGACGTTTGAACTCTTCCAGCTTCTCCCGGCTGATCAAGGCGTCGTTGATCTTCATCAGCGGATCGACGGGACCCGAAATGTTGACTCCGGGCGGCAGCTTCTGATTCGCGCCTTCCTGCTGTGAAGTCGGTTGGGCGCGGAGGGTCCCCCATGGAAGCAGAAGACAGATCAATGCCATGAGTGTCTTGCGCGAGAATGCGGTCCAGCCGGTCGGCATCAATGAAGTTTGTACGGTCATGGATTTGATTTGAAAGGTATCAGGGATTGGATCGAGTGAGTCGCAAAGGGAAATGAAGACACGACTTGCGATTTCCTGTAGAATACCCCGAATTCCTGCCGAGAAGCAATCCTTTTCATGACTCATTCACGGATTGTGAGTTCCCGCCCGAGGAGTCTTGTCAGAAATTCACGTTACAGCGATCGCAGGGGATTCGCGTGCTGGGAGCCACTCGTTTTCCGGAATGCCGACGTCTCCGTCCAGCAGCCGTCCTAAGTGACGGTCAATCAGGAAGTTACGATATGCAAACTCTCTACCTTTCCGAGCTGTTTGAACGTCACAAAACCGGGAAACATCCGGAATCTCCCAAACGGATACGCGTTTTGCGGGAGCTGCTCGAAATCCCCGATGTTCTCAACGAGTGGACTCACAAAGATCCGCCGACTGTCGAGAGAAAGCTGATCCAGTCGATCCATCCGGAGGCCCACATCGCCAGTATCGAGGAACTCGCCGAGCGGGGAGGCGGACGAATCGATGCGGATACTGTGGTCTCGGCCGATTCGTTTGAGGTGGCTTTGCACGCCGTAGGAGCGGCGGTGTCGGCGGTGGATGATATTTTCTCCCGTAAAGCGACGAAATCGGTTTGCCTCGTGAGACCGCCGGGACATCATTGCCGACCCGCCCAGGCGATGGGGTTTTGCCTGTTTGGGAATGTCGCCATCGCGGCGCAACATGCGCTCGATGAGTACGATCTGAATCGGGTTCTGATCGTGGACTGGGACGTGCATCACGGCAACGGGACGCAGGAGATTTTCTACGATTCGGACCGCGTCCATTTCTTTTCCGCTCACCGATTTCCGTTTTATCCGGGGACCGGTGATTCCGATGAAACCGGCACCGGCAAAGGTCTGGGAGCGACGTGGAATCTGCCGCTGGAGTTCGGCATTTCGAGGAAGCAGTATCACGACAAGTTTTCCGCGATGCTGGAACAGGCGGCCCAGAAATGTCGCCCGGAACTGATTCTGATTTCTGCAGGCTTCGATGCGCACAAGGACGATCCGATCGGATCGTTGGGTCTGGAAACGGAAGACTTCAAGACCTTAACCGAGCTGCTTCAGAAAACGGCGGACGAGTATTGCGAGGGGCGGTTGGTGAGCGTTCTGGAGGGGGGATATCATCTGCAGGCGTTGAAAGAGAGTGTGCTGGCGCATCTGCGGGCGCTGGAATAAGGGGGAATCACTCCCACTGCGTGGCGCTCGAAAATTGGCGGAAACTTCGCTGGGACGGCATTCTATCTGGTCAACACTACACTTTCCGGTTACACTCAGAGGATCTGCCCCGGACTTTTCCGCAGGCCGTCATTGCTGGTGGATCGATCGAGAAATCAGCAACGCGGAGGATTGTTATGCACTGCCCATTTTGTCGAGATGGAGAATCGAAAGTCGTCGACTCACGGTTGAGTCAGCCGACGGAGATCCGACGTCGTCGCGAGTGTCTGCAATGCAGTCGCCGCTTTACGACTTACGAGCGCATCGAACAGGCACCGATGAAGGTGATCAAGAAGGAAGGCTTGCGGGTCCCCTTCGATCGGGAGAAAATTCGCGCGGGGCTGGAGAAAGCCTGCTACAAACGGCCCGTCACCAACGAACAGATCGACGACATTATTTCCACCGTCGAACAGGAGATCTATCAAGGCTTCGAACGCGAAGTTCCGTCGCGCGTCATCGGTGAGAAAGTGTTCGAGCTGTTGAAAGAAATGGATCAGGTAGCGTTTGTGCGGTTTGCCTCGGTCTATCGCGAATTCAAAGACGTTAACGACTTCGTGGAAGAGCTCGGCCCGATGCTCAAGGAACGCGGACGGATCTGAATCACACTTGTCGACGATCGAGTGCTTATGAATCCTCTGATTCTGTTTCTCGCCGGAGGGTATAGTTTCTGGGTGGGACTCATGCTGATCTCCGCCCTCCTTATTCCCACTTCTCAGCGACCATCGTCGCTGATTCTGAAGTCCCTGGCTCTCTTTGCGGGGCTCATTCTGATCGCGGTCTCGATGACGCCGATCGCCATCTGGTGGTATGCGGGCCTGCTGGTCGCCTCGATCTACTGGTTGATCGCCTATCGGACGAAACAACCGCTTGCGGAACGACAGTCGCTCGCTCGCCGCGGAATCGCCGTTTGTCTGTTGAGTGCGTTGGTTCTCGAGTGGCCTTATGCGGTGCTGCCGAAAGTTCCCGTTCCGGAGCATCGAACACTGGTCATCCTGGCCGATTCACTGACTGCAGGCCTGGAAGAGAATGACTTCACCTGGCCCGAGCGTCTGGCGGAGCGGGTCGATTCTCCGATCGAGGATCTTTCTCACGTGGGAGCCGTCGTAAAAGATGGTTTGACCATGATTGAGAACGTCGATCTCGACGGGAAACTGGTGTTGATCGAATTGGGGGGGAACGATTTGCTGGGGAGTACGCCGGCGGATGAGTTTCACCGGAACCTCAACGAACTTCTCCAGAGGCTGACCGCGGCGGACTGCGCCGTCGTGATGTTTGAATTGCCGTTGCCTCCCTTTCGTTACGACATCGCTTACGCCCAGCGCAGTCTCTGTAACAGGTACGATGTCTCGTTGATTCCGAAACAGTATCTCTTGCGAGCGATCGCGGGAGAAGGAAAAACGGTCGACTCGCTGCATCTGTCGGAACAGGGACACGTACAGCTTGCCGACTTCATGGAATCGTTTCTGCAACCGGCATTCTCTCGCTGATTGCGGGAATTCTTCGCCTGCCGAGCCTTTTGTCAGATCCCGGTTCGCGTCATGATGGAAACCGACCGTTCCGAAAATAGACTACATTGACCGTTATGTCCGAAACTCCTCTGCATGTCACACACTTCATTACCCGCATGATTGTCGGTGGTGCGCAGGAAAATACGCTCTGGACGGTCCTCGATCAGCATCGCGAATACGGAGATAAAGTCACGCTCATCAGCGGCGTCGATGAGGGGCCGGAAGGGGAATTGTTGACGGTGGCTCGGGAGGCGGGAGTGAAGGTGGAAATCATTCCCGAACTGGGACGTGCTCTGCATCCCTGGAAAGACTGGAAGAGCTATCGTGCGTTGATCCGGTTACTCAAACAGGACCCGCCACAAATTCTGCACACGCACAGTTCCAAAGCGGGCGTGATGGGACGCTCGGCGGCGAAGAAATTGAAGATCCCCGTGATTCATACGATTCACGGGGCCGCGTTTCATTACGGGCAACCTGCCCTCCTGCACAATCTCTACAAACAGGCGGAACGCTGGGCCGGAAAACGGACCGACCATTTCATTACCGTCTGTGATGCGATGCGCAATCAATACCTCGCAGCCGGCATCGGATCGCCCGAGGATTATACGACGATCTATTCCGGCATGGATGTGGAACCATTTCTGAAGCCGTCGCGTTCGCGCGATGAGATCCGCCAGGATCTCGGGATCGCCCCGGATGAAATTGTGATCGGGAAAATTGCGCGTTTGTTTCATTTGAAAGGGCATCACTTTTTGATCGAAGCCGCCAAACGCCTGGTTCCCGATCATCCGGAAGTGAAATTTCTGTTGGTGGGTGACGGCGTGTTACGGGAGCAATATCAACAGGAGATCGCCGCCGCCGACATGACCGATCATTTTATTTTTACGGGGCTCGTTCCTCCTACCGAAGTTCCCGATCTGATTCACGCGATGGATATTGTGGCCCACACCAGTGAATGGGAAGGGTTGGCGCGGGTACTGGTGCAGGGATTACTGGCCGGCAAACCGGTGGTCAGTTTTGATATCGACGGCGCAAGAGAAGTTGTGATTCCGGAGGAAACCGGATTCCTGGTGCCGTTCGCCGATGTGGATGCGTTGACTCACGCACTTCGTTCGCTGTTAACAGATCGAGAGTTGGGCGAACAGTTCGGCAGGACGGGGCGCGAACGTTTCACCGATCCGTTTCGGCATCAGACGATGACCCGCCGCATTCGAGAGGTCTACTTCGATTTGCTCTCCGGAAAATAAACGTCGTCGAATCAATCCCAAGCGTGACGCGACGAAAAGCGATGACAGCCTGCTTACGCTCGATAAACTTTGAGGGTTAAAACGATTCTATTTTCTCGGTCGGGTATTCCGTCAGACGATTGCTGCACCTTCGCCCCTTAGCTCTCGACGACCGGTCAATGATTACGAATTTTCACTTGTCCTGCTACGGGAGCTTCCCATAATTCCCTTGTCGGTTGAGTCGGCAAGCGAACCGCACCTGAATGTCTCTTGTCCAATTTAGTCTCAACCGACACTTTCCCTCCCCCCAAGTGTTTCTTCCTTGAGAAACCAAATCCTTCCTTCCTGAGACCTGCCCCATTTCCCTTCCAATGAAAGAATCACCATGCGACAATTCTTCATTACCATCGTCAGTATCTGCCTGATACTGGCCACAGGATTTCTAACTGTTGATCTTCTCTTCGGTATCTGGACACCTTTAACGCGTCCGAGTCTCGTCGTGGTCACCGCCTTCCTGGCGTTTCTGCTGTGGCAATCGCGAAAGATGCGGGAGCAACGGTTCCAGCAAGCGGTTGACAGATACGTCCACAAAGAAGCGATGCGTCAAATGGATATCGAACGCCGACGTGAACGGGAAAAAGTTTCCGCGTCAGATTCACGTCCGTCTCAGATCATCGCTCCCTGACAATCAAAAAAGGCCGGGGTCTCGCGATCGAGATCCGGCCTTTCTCAAACTGTCGGGTTCACTGAGGTCCTTTGATGACAGGATTGAAAGTTTTCTCAGACCGTTTCGCATTGGCCGTCCAGATGACGGCGAAGTCCGATTCCTGCGGCCTGAGGAGGGATCGAATAGATTTTCAATTGGACGTCGGTGCTTTCGACTTGTCCGCGAATTTCGACAAACGAGATCGCCGACTCTCGATCGTCTTTGGGTAAGGCGGTCATCCGAAATTCTTCGATCTTCTCAAATCGCTGGCGGAGTTCCTGGAGATTGTAACTGAACTGGCAAAGTTCGGTTTTTCCATCGTAGCGTCCGCCGACAATTTCGACGCGGCTGAGAAAAAGTCCCACGCGCCATCCTTCTTCGCTGGCTTCGCATTCGAATCCAGCTCGGGCAACGTCTTCGGTCGGCTCAAATAATTCGGCCAGATCGGCAATAAAATTCTGGAGCCATTCGGGACGAAGGTCGCGTTGTTCCCGTTGCTCTTTCCAGCGATCGAGTTGCGCTATGAAATGCTGGACGGGCATATGAGAGTGGTTCATCGAGATCACCTCATTCGGCTGAAACTCGAACCGGGACGTGACAACGATATCGCACGACGCGATTGACGAAAATCGCGTTCGAAGATAGCCATCACTTCTCGTCTCGGTTCAAGTTAGATCGTTCAAGGCTGTGCATCTCAGGACACGCCGGGTTCGAAGATCCGTGAACCGGCCGCACAAGTGAAGTGTCGTCTTTTGAAAGTGGTCCCACCACACCACAGATATCGGGATTTCCGAGCGGGAAGATTCACTCTATTTACGGGCGTTCACACGACTTGGAACTCGGAAGTAGTTATCGCAGCAGAAATAACGGCGTTCCCGTCTGACCGAGTCGGAGACGCACAGCAGACTGTAACGATTATGACGATCGGCGTTTGAGTGGAGTTCCGCGGATCAATTTTATTCGCCGAACATCCCCGATGGGAACGTTTTCCCCGCTAATTGATAGGCAATGAAATTCCCGACGAAGAACAACACGATAATCACCACCAACGCGATTACCGCCGTCATCCAGGCCGGTTTCTTGTTGGGGTCAATCGGTTGACCGTGTTTGTCGTATTTGACTTCCTTCGCGGTGTATTTGAGTTGTTTTTCGAGCGTGTTCAGATCCCAATCCGGACTGAAGTAATAGGCGATCTGGCCGACGACGCGCGCGTTCAGGACGATCACCGGACCGCTCATAATCAAACCACACGCCAGGAGAATTCCCGGAACGGTGAGCGCGTTCCACGGGATGGCGGCAACTTCTGCTCCTGCGCGTCCCTGGATCCCTGGATCGAGTTGGTCTTTACTCCCTTTACGTTCGTGTTCCGCCGCCTTCTCCCGCGCCACGTAAATCTGATCGTTGGTGTTCATGACTCGGGCAAATTGATTCAATTTCGATTGAGAGGTGGCGGGAATCGCTCCCAGACATCCCAACACGGGAAGGGATGTGATGACGAGGAAGAGCAGCCAGTACGCGATCGCTCCCAACGATTTTCCCCAACCCGGCAAGACTTTGTGAATCATCCATCCATTGAGTTGTTGCGGCATCGCCATATGAGTCATCCCGACGGGAAGCATCGAAAAGACCAGCAGTTCACCAATCGCGATCAAGATCGCTCCCGGCACGATCGAACCGTTCTTGATCATCATGCCGCCCCCCGCTCCGAACGCGATCACAAACGGAAACGCGGCGACCAACTGCCAACAGAAGAATTTAATTCCGAACGCGACATTGGTAAAGAAGTCAAAATTGACGCGTTTCAATACGTCTTTCTTTTTCAAACTGTGATTGATCGTCTCGGTGACCAAATGCCAAACCCAGCCGATGGGAGCCATCGCGAAGACAAACGTCAGCAGCAACCAGAACATTTGCGGCGGGATATTGACGCAATACCAAAGCATGAATCCGAACGCACAATCGAGCAGCACCAGCAGCACCAGCAGCATGCTCGATTTAATGGCGTAGCCTTTGTTCTTCATTAAGAACCGCCAGGCGTCTCCCCACATTCCCCGGTAGAACTCACCTTTGTTGGTGACTGTTCGTTTTTTCCTGCCGACCGGGCTACCTCCCCCACCTCCTGCAATAGCTCCTCCCCCTGATGAGAGATCGGCTCCGCAGGCTCCGCATTCGATAGCGTCGTCTCTCAGAGCGGCCCCACACCGGGGACATACCCGTTGGGATCGGTCTTCCGCTCGACTGAGATCGAGATCGGACAGAAAATCTTCGCCGAACGGATCGGATTCACTTTTCGATTTTTTCTTTTGTCCGGCGGGAATTTTTAGCGGAGCTTCGCATTTCGGGCATTTCACCGTTTTTCCGCGCAATTTATCGGGCGCATTCAGGACTTTTTCACAACTTGAACAACGAACCTTGACTGGCATTCGGGACTCCGGCTAGCAAACGTCCTAGTGTGTGGTCTCTGTGTCAGTTTTCGTGGAGAGATTGGCCCGTTCCCTCGTGTGTTGAAACTGTTTGGTATGCTACTGTACTGAGAGTTCAACCATTTTTCATCCTGTAACTTTCAGATTCCGCGCACGGTTTTTCCGGTTTGATTGACCCTTGATTTGCGGACATCCATAATAAAGAAACCGTAATATCCCAACGAGACAGGTAAGTATCCGATCATGAGTTCACCATTCCTCTCTTCTCCGCATACCGTGGCCACCAGTCAGGTTCCCGATGAGCGTGGTCGCTTTGGAGAATTCGGGCGACGTTTTGTTCCCGAAACGCTGATGCACGCCCTCGAAGATCTCACCGAGCATTACGCGAAAGCGAAAGCCGACGCCGAATTTCAGATGCAACTGGAGGAACTGCTGCGAGAATATGTGGGACGACCGAATCCACTCTACTTCGCCGAGCGACTGACCGAACACGCCGGTGGGGCGAAGATCTATCTCAAACGTGAAGACTTAAACCACACCGGCGCTCACAAAATCAACAACGCCCTCGGCCAGGCGCTCCTCACCATCCGGATGGGAAAGAAGCGAGTCATCGCGGAAACGGGAGCCGGGCAACATGGAGTGGCCACGGCAACCGCTTGTGCCCGTTTCGGTCTTCCCTGCGTCGTTTATATGGGTGAAGAGGATATCCGCCGTCAGAAACTGAACGTCTTCAACATGAAGTTGATGGGGGCGGAAGTGCGACCGGTGACCTCGGGGTCGCGGACGTTGCGCGATGCGATCAACGAAGCAATGCGGGATTGGATGTCGTCCGTCAACGACACTCACTATATCATCGGCTCTGTCGTAGGACCGCATCCGTTTCCGATGATGGTACGAGACTTTCAGTCGATCATCGGTCGGGAAGCTCGTTTGCAGGTTCTCGAACATACCGGCTCTCTTCCGAACGAGGTGATTGCCTGTGTCGGGGGAGGCTCAAACTCCGCCGGCATGTTTTATCCGTTTGTGGACGATCAGGATGTCGCGTTGACCGGAGTCGAACCGGGAGGAAAAGGGAGCGGTCCTGGCGAACACGCGAGCACGCTGGTTCACGGTGAGAAAGGCGTTCTTCACGGAAGTTATAGTTACGTGTTGCAGGATCAAAGCGGCCAGACCAGCGACGTCCATTCCATTTCCGCCGGTCTCGATTATCCCGGCGTCGGTCCCGAACACAGCTATTGGAAGGAAACGGGACGGGTCAATTACGTGAACTGCTCGGACGACGACGCTCTGGAGGCGTTTCAGTTACTCGCGCGGACCGAAGGGATCCTCCCCGCCTTGGAGAGTTCGCACGCTATCGCCCACGGCGTCAAAGCAGCCGGGAAACGTTCGAAAGACGAAGTTGTGATCGTATGTCTCTCGGGACGCGGCGACAAAGACGTCTACGAACTGGCCCGCATCCTGGGAAAAGACATTTAGTTCGATTCCTCCCCTCGACCGACCTCAGGTCACGTCCTCTTCCTGAGGCCACACTCAACCCAGAATTTATCGGAACTCACTGTGACTGACTCCTCGCGTATCGCTCAGACATTTGAAAACCTCCAATCTAGCGGACACAAGGCGTTTATGCCCTTTATCGCCGCCGGGGATCCCGACCTGGAGACGACCGTGGAAGTGATTCGGGAGCTGGCGGAGGCGGGCGTCGATCTGATCGAAGTCGGGTTCCCTTACAGCGATCCGATCGCCGACGGTCCCGTGATTCAAGCGTCCTATACTCGCGCTCTCGGCAAAGGTTTGAAGGTCGAACAGATTTTCGACACCGTCAAGACGCTCACATCGACGCATGAGAATCTTCCGCCGCTCGTCGGCATGGTGGCATTCGCGATCATCTTTCGGATCGGTCCCGAAGCGTTCATCAAAAAAGCGGAAGAGGCGGGATTCAGCGGTTTGATCGTGCCCGATCTTCCGGGAGACGAAGCGGACGAATTCGCGGAACTCATCAAACAATCGTCGCTCGATCTGGTGCAGCTCATCGCGCCGACCACTCCCGAGAAACGGGTCGAAAAAATCCTGAATACCGCTTCCGGATTTCTGTATTGTATTTCCGTCGCCGGAATCACGGGAGCCCGCGATGAACTTCCCGCCGAATTGAACGACCAGTTACGCGATTTGCGTTCGAAGACCGACCTGCCGCTCGCAGTCGGCTTCGGAATCTCCAAACCGGAACAGGTCGATATCCTGAGAGACGTCGCGGATGGTGTGATCGTCGGTTCGGCGATCGTGCGCCATCTGGAAGATGTATCCGACGACGCGAGCAAAGCGTCGGCGATTGAGGCGATTCGCGAACTGGCGGACGGGATGGTCGCGGCGACGCATCGATCCTGAACGGGTTGCAATTTCTTTCTTAATCTCCCTTTGACCCGCAAGAATTCTCTCGTCACACTAAGACCAGTGAAGCGCAGGCAAGACGTCGCGTTGTCGGGGCTTTGCAATTTGGGTATTACGGAATTCAGGAGAGAAAGTTATGACCGACGCGTTCCATCATCGTGAACAATCCCTCGAAAATCGTTTTTTCTATCAACAGGATCAGAAGCTTATTGAACAGCTTCGCGCACACGAACAGGAAGAAGAAGGAATTCAAAAACTCGCCACCGCTACCGGGATTCACAATCACGACGTCCTGAAGGAACTTCTGGAGAATGGAATTCGCCCCGATTCAATCGTTGCGCTCTCTCTCGTTCCACTCATTTTCGTCGCTCACGCCGACAAAAATCTCGACGATAAAGAACAGGACGCGATCCTGGATGCCGCTATCGACGCCGGACTGGAACCCGATTCCCCCAGTCACGAATTGCTGACCTCGTGGCTGCTCAAGAAACCGGAAGACGATTTGCTGGAAGCGTGGCGACATTACATCAATCAGCTCTGTCGCGAGTTACCCAAAGAGCGGATTGTCGATTTGCAGCAGCACCTTCTCGATCGTTGTCGCGGCATCGCCGAGGCGACGGGCGGATTTCTCGGTCGCGGCGGCATCTCCGAATCCGAACGGAAAATGCTGAATCACATTGAGTCGGCATTCGTCACGATTCACGATTAATTCCCGGACAGGAAATCAATCTCTGATGAAATTCCCCAGTTTGATCGTCCCCCTCGTCGTATTTTTCGGACTCGTCGTTCCCCTCGATGCCAAGCCGCCGAACATCGTCTGGATCGTGGCTGAGAATGTGAAGCTCGACTTCGAATGTTACGGTGCGAAGAACGTTCGGACGCCGAACGTCGATTCGCTCGCCGCCGAAGGGATCCGCTACACGCACGTCTTCTCGACCTCGCCCGTCTGTGCTCCGAGTCGGTCCTGCTTTATGACGGGGATGTACCAGACCACCACCGACATGCACAACATGCGATCGCATCGTGAGGACGATTATCGACTCCCGCCGGGCGTTCGACCGATCACGCAGCGACTTCAGGATGCCGGTTACGCGACGGCGAACATCGTCAACATCGGCGACAAAGTGGTCGGAACGGGGAAGCTCGATCTCAACTTCGTCAACGAAGGAGAACTCTACAACACGCAGAGCTGGGAAGAACTGGTGCAGCAGGAGCCGTTCTTCGCGATGATCAACACGCCCGAAGTGGAATACGATATCTACGATCGGAAGACGTACATGCACGATCGGGTGAAATGGGTTGGCGAGGAATGGCATCCGAAAGTCGCCACTCCCGAAAATGTGACGCCGCCTCCTTACTATCCCGATCATCCGCTGGTTCGTGAAGAATGGGCTCGGTATCTGAATTCCGTCAGCGGAATCGATGTGCGTGTCGGCTGGATCATCGAGCGATTGAAGAAAGATGAAGTCTGGGACGATACGGTCGTCATCTTCTTCGGTGACAACGGTCGCCTCGAAGCCCGCGGAATTCACTGGTGTTACGACAGCGGCTTGCACGTTCCGTTGATCGTTCGTTGGCCGAAGAATTATCCCGCTCCGCCTCAGATCACGCCGGGAGCGGTGAGTGATGAAGTGGTCAGTCTCATGGATTTAACAGCGACGACGTTGCACATCGCCGGGATTGAGAAACCGCCGCTGATGCAGTCGCGCAACTTGTTGGGCGATCAGGCGGATTCTCCGCGTCGTTATGCCTTCAGCGCACGTGATCGGATCGACGAGACGGTGATGCGGATTCGCTCCGTGCGGGGGAAACGATATCACTATTTGCGAAATGACTTTCCCGAGCGAAGCTTTCTCTCTCTCAACCGGTACAAGGAAAAATGTTTCCCCGTCAAACCGCTGATGCGTGAGTTGATGGCCGCCGGGAAACTGACCGGACCGCCGGCGGACTTGATGCAACCGCGTCTGCCGAAAGAGCAACTGTTCGACACGGAAGCCGACCCGCACGAGATCGAGAATCTGGCGGAGTCGGACGATCCCGAGATTCAGAAAGTGCTGGCCGAGATGCGGGCGGCCCTCGACGTCTGGATTGTCGAGACGGGCGACCGCGGACAGACACTGGAACCGGCGGAAATCGTCGCTCCCTTCGAGAAGGAAATGCACGACTGGTTCGGCACGCCGGAATGGTACGGCAAAAGGTAAACAAACCAGTCGCGATTAACTTTTTCTGCTGCCCTGAACGATAAAATCACGTCCGGATTGACTCCACCGCTCGAAAGAGAGCCCGATCTTCGCAGACCGAATATCGCGGGCAGCAATGCGGAAACTGATTTTCATGGGTTGAATTATTCAACGGGCTGCTCACTCTTGCCGAAAATAAGAGCGCAGGATATTAATACTGTGATATTTTCTGTACTCGGATTTCCCGGATGGAAAGCCAGCTTCAATTCGAAATCGGACGACAACCCGATTTATTCACCTGCGGGCCGACCTGCTTACAGGCCGTTTATCGCTTTTTCAATTACGAAACCCAACTCCAGAATGTCATTGACGAAACTCCGCGGTTGGAGAACGGCGGGACGTTAGCGGTTTCGCTGGCCTGCCATGCGTTGGAGCGAGGGTTTCGAGCGATGATCCACACCTGGAATCTGTTGGTATTTGACCCGACCTGGTTTCCCAGCGATCCAGCCGATTTGCGGGCAGCTTTGATCGAACAACAACAGCTCAAGCAAGATCCACGCATCCAGCAGGCTTCTGAAGTTTACCTTCGTTTTCTAGAGCTAGGTGGGGAATTGCGGATGGACGATCTCAATTCCTCCCTGATTCGCAAATATCTGAAGAAGAATATTCCCATCCTCACTGGTTTGAGTGCGACTTACCTCTATCGAGAGCCTCGAGAATACGGTTTGGACTCGCACCCCGATCCCATCCGGGGAACTCCGCAAGGACACTTTGTGGTGCTGTGTGGGTATGACTCGACGCAGCGAAAGGTGCTCGTCGCCGATCCGTTACATCCGAATCCGCTCGCCAATCAGAATCAGAAATACCTGGTTGGTTTGGACAGCGTGATCTGTTCGATCATGTTGGGAATTGTAACTTACGACGCCAACCTCCTGATTCTGATTCCCCCGGATCGAGAAATCACCTTCTGAAAGAACGTTGCCGATGCCGATCATTATTGTCGCCAGTCAGCCGGAAGATTGGCCGTTTGATTTACCCGGAATCGATGTGATTGATGAGTGGACTTACATCACCTCGACCCGCTATTCCGAGTTACGACATACCCGAGTCATCAATCTCTCGAGATCGCTGAAATATCAGAGCGCCGGATATTACGTTTCTTTGCTGGCGGAAGCCCGAGGTCATAAGCCGTTACCCTCCATACTGACGCTACAGGATTTGAAGTCTCAGTCTCTGGTCAAATTGATTTCGGAAGAGCTTGATGAGCTATTTCAAAAATCACTGAACCCGCTTCACTCCGACGAATTTACCCTCTCAATCTACTTTGGGAGAAACATGACGACGCGCTACGACCGGTTGTGTCGGCAATTATTCAATTTGTTTCCGGCGCCCCTCTTGCGAGTCAGGTTTTCCAAGACGAAACAGAAATGGAACCTCCGCAGTGTCAAAGCACTCTCAGGAGGCGAGGTGCCGGAATCTCATCGCAGTTTCGTTGCGGAAGCCGCCGCGCGCCATTTCGCCAGTCGCTCAACTCCTCGCCCTAAAACCAATCGCTATCGCTACGATATGGCGATTCTCTGGAATCCCGAGGAGCAGGAAAACGCCCCTTCGAACGAGCAGGCCTTGTCACGATTCTGTAAAGCGGCCGGAAAACTGGGGATTTTCGCAGAACTGATCTCTCGCGATGACTATGGCTCCCTGATGGAGTACGACGCTTTGTTCATACGGGAAACGACCTCAATGAACGATCATACCTATCGTTTCTCCCGCAAAGCCGCCAATGAAGGACTCGTCGTTATCGACGACCCGCAATCGATCGCTCGCTGCACGAATAAAGTCTTTCTGGCAGAACTCCTCCAGCGCAATCACATTAAAGTTCCTAAGACCGTCGTCCTGCACCGAGAAACACTTTCTTCGCTCGAAGGAGCCCTGGGGTTTCCCTGCGTGCTCAAAAAACCGGACAGTTCCTTCTCGGTGGGGGTCGTCAAGGTTCACTCCCTGGACGAATTGAAGTGTCAGGCGGCAGAATTCCTCGGGGAATCCGAGCTTCTCGTGGCCCAGGAATTTCTACCGACGGAATTTGACTGGCGAATTACGCTCTTGGATGGAAAGCCTTTGTTTGCCTGTAAATATTTTATGGCTCCGGGGCATTGGCAGATCATCCAACAGGAAAAACACGGTCGAGGCCGATACGGCAAGAGTGAAACGTTGCCTGTCGAATTGGTTCCCCGGAAAGCGATCAGGCTTGCCACCAAAGCCGCTCAACTTATCGGCAACGGTCTGTACGGAGTGGACGTCAAACAGTCCGCCGGGGAGTTTTACATTATTGAAGTCAACGATAATCCGAACATCGATTCCGGTGTCGAGGATGCCGTTCTGCGGGACGAGCTGTATGAAAAAATCATGCAGGTGTTCCTGACGAGGATCGAGCGACAGAAGTCCGCCTACGAGGTCGGAGCATGAACCAGTCTCCTTATCCTCTCTGGGAAGCGTACGGCGTGGAATTGGAATACATGATCGTGGATTCCGAGAGTTTCAATGTCCGCCCGATTTGCGATGAGTTGTTGAAGTCGGTCGCGGGACGCTACGTGTCGGACGTCGAACGTGGTGCCCTGGCCTGGTCGAACGAACTGGCATTGCATGTGGTGGAAATCAAAACCAACGGTCCTGTTGCTTCTTTGGCAGGACTGGCCAAGAAGTTTCAACAGGAAGTCCTGGAAATCGAGTCCCGGTTGAAACCTCTGGGAGCGTGCCTGTTGCCGACGGCCATGCATCCCTGGATGAATCCGGATCGAGAAATGCGGTTGTGGCCTCACGACTACAGTCCGATTTACGAGGCGTATGATCGAATTTTCGATTGTCGGGGGCATGGCTGGGCCAACCTGCAATCGGCGCACCTGAACTACTCTTTTGCGAACGATCGTGAGTTCGCCAGTCTCCATGCGGCGATCAGACTCGTTCTGCCTCTGTTGCCGACGCTTGCTGCGAGCTCTCCCGTCTGCGACGGACGGTTGACGGGGTTGGCGGACACGCGCCTCGATGTGTACCGAAAGAACGCGAGGAGAATTCCCGAAGTGGCGGGGTTTGTGATTCCGGAAACCGTTTCTTCCCGAGCGGAGTACGAAGAGAAGATCTTTGCCCCCATGTATCGGGCGATTGCTCCTTACGACCCCGATCATTTGTTGCAGGACGAATTTCTGAACTCTCGGGGAGCCATTGCCCGCTTTGAAAGAGGCAGCATCGAAATTCGACTTTTGGATGTGCAGGAATGTCCCGCCAACGACCTGGCGATTGCGGAGGTTGTCACCACACTCTTAAAAGAATTAACGGAAGCCCGTTGGTCCTCTCTTTCGGATCAGCAGTCAATCCCGGTAGCGACTCTGGTAGACGTCTTGAGCAGGAGCACAGAACTCGCCGAAGAGTCCGTGATCAGCGAGACTCAGTTTCTCCGGATCTTCGGTCTTCAAGATGCGCGCCTCTCTGCCCGGGAATTCTGGCAGCGGATTATTCCTCAACTGGAACTTACTTCCGAAACACAGATGCGCATACAACGAATTCTGGAGTTAGGAACACTTTCGACCCGCCTGAAACAGAGCGTTTCAGAAACTCCCGTGCATCAGGAACTTTTGCAGGTCTATCGTCAGTTAGCAGAGTGTCTGCGAACGGGAGCAACATACGTGCCCGAGCGAGACATTCGATGACATGGAAGTTGATTGTCACTTGTGAGCACGGCGGTCACAAAATTCCGCGACAATATTTTTCCCTGTTTCGATCGGCTCGTGAAACTCTCCCGACTCACCGTGGTTGGGACGCGGGGGCACTGCCGTTAGCACGCCGAATTTCAGAGTGCTTCAACGCTCCTCTGATACTTTCAACGACTTCGCGATTACTGGTCGATCTGAACCGGTCCGTCGGGCATCCGAGACTGTTTTCCGAATGGAGCCGGAAGCTGTCCCAACCGGCTCGAGATCAGGTTCTCGAAAATTTCTATCATCCTTTTCGCGATGAAGTGATTCAGACCATCCAGTCATTAATGTCAAAAAGGCAGAAGGTTCTCCATCTCTCCGTCCATACATTCACCCCCGAACTGGCCGGAAAACATCGGAAAACCGATGTCGGATTACTCTACGATCCTCGCCGACTGTCGGAAAAACAATTCGCACGCCTCTGGAAGTCCTCCCTCCAGAAAGTGCTTCCTCGCACGATGTGCGTGCATTGCAACCAGCCCTATCAGGGAGTCTCCGACGGGTTCACGACATCGTTGCGTCGACAGTTCGACAGCGAGAACTATCTGGGGATTGAACTGGAGATCTCTCAGAAGTGGCTTACGGAGAATCAGCATTTCCCCAGTCGGCTCGAACAACAGATCGTCGAGAGCTTGAGCGCTGCCTGGACATCATTCAAAACCATCGGCAGCCACGGATGAGCTCTGTTGTCCATAATCCATGTCGGCAAAATTCCTGAAAATTTTAATGAGACGAGGGTTTGGAATATTGACTCTTGTTTCGGAATATCAGGACAATAGATTCACTCCGAACCACCTGCTTACCGGACCGCTCCCACCTCTCCGCCCGCCTGAGAATCAAGAGCTTCAGCGACCCTTAGCGATTTCGTTGTTTGCTTGATCTTTCTTTTTTCTGGTTCTGATATCGGTTGGAGGCGATGCCTCTCACGACCAACCGGCGATCGGGATCCTCTCAATCATGAGAACTGGAGAATTTCCAAAATGCGCGTCTCCTCCGCTGCCCGGATTCTGTTTTGTCTGTCTGCAAATTTTTTGCTTTGTCTGCCTGCGATGGCGGCGTCTCCTCGGCTTTCGAGCATTACGCCTCGAGGAATTCAACGGGGAGCCGAACATACGATTCAATTTAACGGATCGAGCCTCGAAGATATCGAGGAGATCTTGTTCTATGAACCGGCAGGATTTACGGTCTCCAAAATCGAGCCGAACGGCAATAACCCAAAAGTTACGCTCAGCGTCGCTCCGGATTGCCGGTTGGGTGAGTATGTCGCTCAGGTCCGCACAAAAACCGGCCTCTCGGACTATCGGACCTTCTACGTCGAAGGGCTTCCGGCAGTGGCGGAAGCCGAACCAAACAGTGAATATGGCAACCCTCAACCAATCCCACTCAATGTGGTGGTCGGGGGTAATATTTCCAATGAAGACGTTGATTATTTCGTTGTGGACGCGAAGCAGGGAGAACGCATTTCCGTCGAAGTGGTCGCTATGAGGTTGGGGACCGCTCTGTTCGATCCCTATGTGGCGATTCTGGACAGCAAACGATTTGAACTGTCTGCGAATGATGATACGGCACTCGCCTTGCAGGATGCCTACGCGTCGGTCATCGCTCCCGAAGACGGAAAGTATATCATTGAGGTCCGCGATAGTTCTTACGGGGCCGGCAGCAATTATCGTCTGCACGTCGGAACCTTCCCTCGACCAGCAATAGTCTACCCGGCGGGTGGAAAGCTCGGCGAAGAAACAGACGTCCAATTCCTGGGGCTGCCGGGTGGTCAACTAGCGACCAGGATTCAGCTCCCCTCTGTACCGGAAGCCGACTTCTCGGTCTTTGCGACTGATGCCGGAGGCGTCTCGCCCACAGGCAATCCCTTTCGACTCTTCGAACACGGTAATGCGTTCGAGCAGGAGCCGAACGACCAATTCTCTCAGGCGACCCCGATGCAGCTCCCCTTAGCCTTCAACGGGGTGATCGATCGACCGGGAGACGTTGATTTCCTGAAGTTCACCGCTCAAAAAGGGCAGGTCTACGAAATCGAGTGTTTTGCTCGCCGCATTCGCTCCGGTTTGGATCCCGTCATGACACTTCACAACGCCTCAGGGGGCGCTCTTGTTGGAAATGACGACTCCCGAGGGCCAGACAGCTACTTTCGTTTCAGTTTTCCTGAAGATGGAGAATATGTGTTGCAGATCGCCGATCATCTCGGCGGTGGAAGTCCGGATTTTGTTTATCGGATCGAGTTTCATCCGGTCCGTCCCGCTTTGACCCTGAGTATTCCCCGCGTCGAGCAATATGGTCAGTACCGCCAGCAAATCTATGTTCCCCGCGGTGGACGATTTGGGGCCATCTTCAATTTCACTCGCACTGATTTTGGTGGGGAACTGATTCTGGACGGACACGATTTGCCGGCGGGAATCAATATGGTCTGCGAGAACTTACCCGCCAATCAGACACAACTGCCGGTTGTTTTTGAAGTCGCCGCTGATGCTCCGTTATCGGGCAAGCTGGTTGATCTGACCGCCCGCCACATCGATCCCAATCAAAATATTCGAGGGGGATTCCGGAATCGGGCGGATTTCATCATCGGTCCACCGGGCCAATCGTTATATCGCTGGAGGGATGTGGATCGCGTCGCTGTCGCGGTGGTTGATGAAATCCCGTTTTCGATTGAGATCGTCGAACCGAAAGCACCGCTCGTTCGTGACGGAGCCATGCAACTGAAAATTGTTGCCCACAAGAAAGAAGGCTGGGACGAACAGATCAACGTACAACTTCCCTTTCGCCCTCCGGGAGTCGGAGCGACCAGTTCCGTCAATATCCCCAAAGGTCAGAATGAGGCCTACTATCCCATGAACGCGAACGGTGGTGTGGAGATCAAGACCTGGCGAATCTTCGCTTTAGGAACATCGGGAGGGATGTGGGGCGCTTCGCAACTCGCGAAGCTGGAGATCAATGATCCCTTTGCTCGGTTTGAAGTTCAGCGGGGATCCTGTGAGCAAGGCCAATCAACACAAATCCTCTGCAAGATCAACCATCTTCATCCCTTTGAGGGAACCGCGACGGCAACTCTCCTGGGGCTTCCTCACATGGTGACGGCTGAGCCGGTGCAGTTTACCAAAGAGACTGCAGAGTTGGTGTTCAATGTGAAAACGGCCAAGGAAAGTCCGGTCGGCAAGCACAATGTGTACTGTCAACTGGTCGTCCCTCACAACGGCGAGTCGGTCGTGAGCACGGCAGGTGGGACACAATTACAGATCGATGCTCCCCTGTCGGTCCCCGTGGCACAAGTTCAACCCACTCCCATGCCGCAAGCAGCCACACCACAACCGGCACCGATGCCCACCGCGGCTCCTCCCAAACCTCTCTCGCCTCTCGAAAAACTGCGTTTGGCCGCCAAACAGCGTCAGGATAAAGAGCAGTCCGGAGGAGTACAGTAAGCGTTGCGCGAGGTCGTCTCCTCCTGCAGACTGAAAACCATGACAGAGTTTCGCTATTTCGCACCACATCGCTGATTGAGTCCGCTTATAGAGGGCCAAAAACACCCTCATCGAGAAATCCCGAGGGAGTTTCCCGCGTGTCCTGAGAGAACTTTTCAAAAATATCGGAAAAATCCCGACCGATCCCTTAGTGTGACCTAAGTTTAGACAACACCATGCTTGAGTCGTTCGGGGTGGCGAGGTTCGGGTCGTTCGATCGACCGCTGGAGACGTCGCACATCACCTTCCGGTCTAAGACCTGAACGTTGCCCCCCGGACACTCAGCACGGTTTTCACGCCCAAAATGTGAATTTTTATCAGGCTCCTGGGCATTTTTCCGAGATCCACAGTTGAGACGACTGCGTTATCGTGTGTGAATGCATTTCACAACACCGGGAGCCCCGTCATGCGCTTTCTCGTCGCCAGCTTCTTGACAGTTCTATTTTCGTCTCATGGCCTCGCTCAGGAGGCCTCTTCAAGTCCGGATTCCAACAAGCTGCCGTTCAAAATATCTCCAGAGACCACTTACATCACTGAACCACTCACGAAAGAAGGTCGAGTGGACTACGGGGCGGCTCTTAATCAGATGATGAAGAAGGGAGTCACCCCCGAAACAAATGCCGCCGTTTATTACTGGCGAGCCATGGGACCTCAGCCGGATGGTCTCGAATCGGAAGAATTTCTTGAGAATCTCAAACAGGAACTGGGGATCGATCCATTTTCCGAAAACGGCCCCTACATGGTAAATTTCAGACCGCCACAGAAAGCAGTGGATGCGGGTCAGGATCCGTTCGCCGATTATAACGCGGCTTTAGGGAGTCCCTGGAAATCGGATGATTATCCGAGTGTCAAAAAATGGATCGATTTGAATCAGGAACCTCTCGATATTGTTTTGGAGGGAACCCGACAACCTCACTATTTCCGTCCCATTGTCAAAACAGCTAACGAGGAGCTACTCCTGACAACTTTACTTCCCGATATTCAACAGATGCGCGAGTTGGCTCGGTTGTTGAGTGCTCGTGCTATGTTGGCAATTGGAGAAGCACGTTTTGAAGATGCCTCAAGCGATCTCATTGCCCTGCACCGATTGGCCCGTCACGTCGGTCAGGGAGCGACCATGATCGAATTACTGGTGGGAGTTGCGATTGACGCTGTCGCTCGTGAAGGAGACTTACAACTGATCAATTGCGAAACCATCAGTGTGGAGCAATTGAAGGCTCATCAAAAGAGTCTCTCTGAATTACCCACACTTGCACATTGTGATCGGGCCATGACATCAGAACGCATGTTTAATTTAGATGAATTACAGACGATTGCCACCGGAAATCCAAAATCCGAGCAAGGCAAAACTTTTCTCTCTTTTGCAGGTCTCGATGCGTCTTCCACAATGGGTGCGATACTGTCAGAAATGTTCCAACACAGTATCGACTGGAATGTAGTTTTCACGGGGATTAATGACTATCACGATAGCGTCGGAGAGGCGCTCTCTCTAGATTCTTTCGCCAAACGTTTCGAGACCATAAAACAGTTGAATCAGGAGTTGCAGGCGGAATACCAACAAGCGAACCGTCCTTCCGCCTTGGCGCTCTCCGTCCTGTTCTCGCCTCAATGCCGGGGAAACCATATTCGTTTGGTGTTGCTGTCGTTACTGACACCGGCCCTCGAACAGGTGGTGGTGGCGCAAACGCGAGGAAATTCCAATGCCCCCTTGACCGAAACGGCATTTGCGGTGGCTGCCTACCAAAAACGCGAAGGCAAGCTTCCCGACAATCTCCAGCAGTTGATACCTGCGGATCTTGCCGAGATTCCTCTCGATCCCTTCACGGGGCAGCCGGTCCATTATCTCGTCAACAATGACGCAGCCACCATTTATTGCCTCGGCAAAAATCTCCAGGACGACAAAGGAATCACGCAACAGGAAAATCGCAATGAGTATGACATCGTGGTGCGAATTCCGAAGCAGGAACCGGTCCTTGCGAACTGATTATCCTGCCGCCAGTTCCCGCATCACTTCCTGTGCCGCCGCGATCGTTTTCTGAATATCGTCTTCCGAGTGGACTGCCGACACGAAGTTGGCTTCAAACTGACTGCACGGCAGATAAACGCCGCGTTCCATCATGCCCCAGAAGTAGCTGGCGAACATCTCGGTATTGTTCTTCGCAGAAACCGTGTAACTGGTGACTTCTTCGGGGTTAAAGAAGAGCGTGAACATGCTGCCGACCTGTGCCGTCGAGTGCGGAAGTCCAGCGTTCTCAGCCGCCGCACTCAATCCACTGACGAGCGTTCGCGTCGTCTCTTCGAGTTTCGGATAGGGGTCGGTCTCTTTCAGTTTTCGCAACATGGCGAGTCCACTGGCCATGGCAACCGGATTGCCCGATAGCGTCCCCGCTTGATAGACGGGCCCTGTGGGAGAGATGGAGGCCATCACTTCGGCCTTTCCGCCATAGGCTCCGACCGGCATTCCCCCGCCGATGATCTTTCCGAGAGTCGTCAGATCGGGAGTGACGCCGAATCGCTCCTGAGCGCCACCCAGGGCGACCCGAAAGCCGGTCATTACTTCATCGAAGATCAACAGTGCTCCGTGTTCGGTGCAAAGTTCGCGTAGCCCTTCGAGAAAACCTGACTGAGGCGCTACGCATCCCATATTCCCGACGACCGGCTCGAGAATGATCCCTGCGATGTTCGGTCCTTCCTGGGCAAATACCTCCCGGCACTGTTCCAGATTATTGTATTCCAGCACAATCGTATCCTGAGTGCATCCCGCGGGAATACCGGGACTCGACGGCGTCCCCAACGTCAACGCTCCGCTCCCTGCCTGAACGAGAAGGGCATCGACGTGTCCGTGATAGCAGCCGGCGAATTTGATAATTTTGTCTCGACCGGTATGCCCGCGGGCGAGACGAATCGCCGACATCGTCGCTTCCGTTCCGGAATTCACCATGCGGACTTTTTCGATCGACGGCACGAGTTCGACGATCAATTCCGCCATCTCGGTTTCCAGAGTCGTCGGAGCTCCGAAACTCGTTCCGACTTTCAAAGCATCCTCAATCGCCGCGATGACGTCAGGATCTCGGTGCCCCAGAATGTGAGGTCCCCAGGAGCCGATAAAATCGATCAGTTGATTTCCGTCGATGTCGTAGAGATAGGCACCCTGTCCGCGTTCGATAATCAGAGGCTCACCGCCGACGACCCCGAAGGCCCGCGCGGGTGAATTGACGCCTCCTGGAATCACGCGGGAAGCTCGTTGAAAGTGTTCCTGACTTTTGGTTCGATTGAGTGTCATCTTGAGATCACCGTTCGTTGTTTATTGTTCGAGCAAAGCGTCGACGAAAGATTTGGGATCGAAGATTTGCAGATCGTCGATCTGTTCCCCGACACCGACATATTTGACCGGGATGCCCATTTTCTGTCGGATGGCAACGACGACGCCTCCCTTAGCGGTACCGTCCAGCTTCGCGAGGATTAACCCGGTGCAATCAACGGCTTCGGAGAAGTTCGTCGCCTGCGAGATACCGTTTTGTCCGGTCGTTGCATCCAAGACGAGCAGCCGTTCGTGGGGAGCGCCGGGGATCACTTTATCGACGACCCGCCGGATCTTACCCAGTTCGTCCATCAGATTCTTTTGTGTCTGCAGGCGACCGGCGGTATCGATGATGATCACATCGGCTCCCGTCTCCAGACCTTTTTGACAGGCGATATGCGCCACACTGGCGGGATCGGAGCCGCTCGGTTGAGTCACGATCTCGCAGCCGATGCGTTGGCTCCATAAGGTCAATTGTTCGACGGCCGCCGCCCGGAACGTGTCCCCCGCACCGAGAATCACCTTCTTGCCGGCATTGTGCAGGTAATTCGCGAGTTTCCCGATACTGGTCGTTTTCCCGGCACCGTTGACACCGGTGACAAGAATCACCGTCGGCCCGTCGGTTTGGATGTTCAAAGGGGAGAGGGGGTCTTCCACATCCCAGACGTCCTGCCCTTCCCCTGCCAGCAAACTGATCAGTTTCGAGCTGACCGTTTCCCAGATCGCGTCGATGTCAACGGTCCGCCCGCCGTGCTTTTCTCGAAGTTCATTGATGATGGATGTGGCGGCGGAGACTCCCATATCGGATTGAATCAGCCGGGCTTCAAATTGTTCCAGCTTTTCGTCGTCGAGAATCTCCCCTGCCTTGAACAGGTCGCGCACATCAGTCCGCAAGACATCGCGTGTCTTCTGTAAGCCTTTTTTCAGCCGGTCGAAAAGTCCCATGCGGTTTGGAATCCTGGTGTTGTTTCTGAGAGGAATGCTGACAGAGTGAGTCAGTCGATGAGTGAGACGAATCGCTCGAAAGCTTCTTTCCAGCGAGACGTATTCGTCGGTTCGTATTGTTTAATCGAAGCGGAATTATGGACGACCTGCCGAATTTCCGACAGGGAGCCGATTTCTCCCAGCGAGCGAGCCTGCACCAGAACATTTCCCATCACGGTTCCTTCGACGGGACCGGCAATGACAGGTCGTCCGCAGGAATTCGCGGCGAACTGATTGAGGAGTTCATTTTGGCAACCGCCGCCCACAATGTGGATCACTTCGATCGGAGTTCCCGTCAGCTCTTCGAGCTGGCCGAGGACGACGCGGTATTTCAATGCCAGGCTCTCGAACGCACAGCGTGCTAACTGGCCTTCCGTTTCCGGTTCCGGCTGTCCATGCTTCCGGCACCATTCACGAATCGCGGTCGGCATGTCGGCAGGACTGAGAAACATGGGATCGTCCGGATTGATGAGTGACCGGAACGGCTCTGCGACCGACGCCCGTTGAACGAGTTGCGAGTAATCGATCGTTTTACCGGAGCGTTCGATCGATTCCCGGATCTGAGTGATCAACCAGAGCCCCATAATGTTTTTGAGCAGGCGGTAGGTACCGTCAACGCCTCCTTCGTTGGTGACGTTTAGTTCCAACGCTCGTGGTGACAGGATCGCGTCTTGAACCTCCACCCCCAACAACGACCAGGTCCCGGAACTGAGATAGGCCCAGTTCGGCGTTCCCGTCAATTCCGTCGGGACCGCCACAACGGCGGCTCCCGTGTCGTGCGTGGCGGGAGCGATCACATCTATCCGAGGCAGGCCCGTTCGTTCGGCGACATCCTTGCGCAATTGTCCCAGCTTGGTCCCCGGATTGACGACCTCCCCAAACATCTCGGTCGGTATGTCAAATTTTCCTAAGAGGTCGTACGACCAATCTCGCGAACTGGGGTCGTAACATTGACTGGTCGTGGCATTCGTAAACTCAACCACCTGACTCCCCGAGAGACACCAGTTGAAAAAGTCGGGCATCATCAGGAATCGATCCGCCATCGACATCAATTCAGGGTTCGACTCCTGCATCGCAATCAATTGATACAGTGTGTTGATTTGCATGAACTGCAAACCGGTAGCAGCGAAGATGTCTTCGCGAGCAACACGCTGAAACGCCTTCTCCATCATGCCGTCGGTGCGAGGATCGCGATAATTATAAGGCTGCCCCAGGATTTCCCCGGTCTTCGACAGCAAGACATAATCCACCCCCCAGGTATCGACGCCAACCGACGCGATATCCGAACCGAACTCCTGTTTGGCTCGCAGCAGCCCTTCCTGGATGCCGGTCCAGAGATGGAGAACGTCCCAGCGCAAAGAACCTGCCAGATTCACCGGGCCGTTGGAAAATCGATGTAACTCCTTGAGTTCGACTTTGTCACCATCGAACAAACCGGCCACGACACGTCCGCTGGACGCTCCCAAGTCGACTCCCAGATAACATCGCGCTGTCATCAGTTCACTCTTCAAATCTGTGTGTGAAGGCAAGAATTTCTTCGGATCGCCATGATAACGGGATTCGTGGGCAGATGAAATCCGCGCAAAAAGAAACGCTGTGGCCAAACAACCACAGCGTTTCGGTCAGGTCGTGAAACCTGTTTATTCAGTCGCTGAGGTGCCTTCGGCTTCAGCGCCATCTTCAGCGGGAGCTTCATCGCCGGCGGGAGCTTCTTCAGCAGCGGAACTCTCATCTCCAGCAGGAGCTTCTTCAGCCGGAGGAGCACAGCCGACAGCTGCAAAAGAAACACAAACCACGCTCACCAGAGCGGCAAATTTTTTCAGTACATCAAGCTTCATCTCAGTATCCCTTTTCAAAATTCGATATTCAAACAGCCTATTCTCTCGAAAGAACTGACTGCTCCGGCCACTTAGCCGGTTTCTCACCTTATGAGCCTATTTAATGGCCTGATCCGCAGAAATGCAACCAAACCACACTCTCTGGAGGGATAGCAGCCTGAAATGAACACTATTGAACGTCATCCTCAACAGAATCCGGAATGTGCTCGCCTGTCAGTTCATCGAAATGGGCCGCCATCAGAGCGTCGAGCTCTTGTCCCGGAGCCAGATTTCCCTCTGGCACCACCATCCGATAGAGCGACTCCACCATTTGCACCGCGACTTCTTTCAGGTGAGTTTCGAGAACGAGATTCAATTGTCGGCGGGTCTCACGAGATTGGTTGATACTTTTTGCATTCTCAATCACCCCTTCAGGCGATAAAGCCCCCCCGACACCGAATGTGCTGTAGAGTTCGTCCCACTCACGATCCGACCAGTCTCGGAACAAGTGTGGGTGCTCTTCCTGGATCGACCGAATTTCACGGTTTGTTTCACGATTGAATCGACCGGAACCCTCTGAAAAGGCGGGCGAGGAGAGGGAACCGAAAGACGAGTCTCCCCACAGAAATCGGTCCAGCGACATTTCAAAGGCTTCCGCAAGGCTTGTGAGCGTGGTGATTCGCGGACGACGGCTGTTCTCCTGACGAAGATTGTAGAGAGTCGTCCGAGAAATATCCGCTCGGCGAGCCAACTCGACCTCGTCCCATCCGCGCTCCATGCAGCAGGCGCGAATGCGTCGCGCAATTTGACGAACGTCAGGCAATTCTCCCGGCTTTCGTGGTTTCGAGACAGCCATGAGTCAAGCTCCCAAAAAAACTGAACAAAATGGTGAACATTTTTGAACAATACTATTGAACATCCATAAACCTAATGTATAATATTGTTCACTTCCTGTCAAATCGCTTCGACAACACGTTTTTCAAGGTTTTTCATAAAGGAGGCAAGCATATGGTTCGCGAAACGCGATTCTCGTTCGACCAGAATTCCCCGCATCGACACGATCCACCGCCTGATGATTTCACCGAGGAGGACGACCTCTTTCTCGATGCCTTCTCTCAGCCGACAGCTCGGGACAGCTCAGCAAGGAATCAACGCAAACGGGTTCGCCCGAAGAAATCAGATCGGGGAGAGAGTTCAAACGCTCGCTCCTCATCCAGCGTCGAATCGACTGATGGAGAGCGACGAGGGCACCTGGCCGATGCGGATTGGCTGAATCCTCCCCAATCACCCCGTCAACGTTCTTCGCGCAAATCGGCGTGATTGAGAAGTGTGGTCCTGCTTTCTATTTCAATTCCATCTCATCAATCGAGGCAACTCTTATGGAAAATCCGAACAATGAACTCCGCAAGCAGATTTCGATTTTCATCCCCCTCTCGGACTGGAAAGCCATTCGTCTCGAAGCGGCTCGTCAGAAAATCCCGATGACCGAACTCTGTCGTCGCTGGATGAAAAAAGACATGCAACGTTTGAGAAGTCAGGAGCGAATCTGATCTTCTCTGGATTTCCTCCGCTCTATTGAGCCTCTCACTAACGAAAGTAATCGACTATGAAAAATACCCTTTCTCGCAATGCCTATCCGAGCGATCTGACTCAAGCCCAGTGGGATGAAATTGACCTGCTCCTTCCACGAGAATCCGAACAGGGTCGAGCGCGTGAACACTCACTCCGCGAAGTCGTCAATGCGATGAATTACCGTTGGACGACAGGCTGTTCCTGGCGCATGTTGCCGCACGATTTCCCTGTCTGGCAGACGGTGTACTCCTATTTTCGCACATGGCAATCGCTGGGACTGTTGGGAGAGATCCGTCGCATTCTCCTCAGCCGCAAACTCAGAAATCGCTCCTCCAAGCGCGCTCCCGAGATGCCCGAAACGACGTCCCCGGAGAGACCGCTCTCCACTTCGGAGAGTCCGAGACCGTTACCCGAAGCGACTTCTCCCCGGCTGACATCTTCCCACTGGCCGACGGAATCGGTCTAGTGACCTCGAAGATCGTAACGATTACGCGATTCTTACGGGCCGGTCAAAAGATTCGTGGAAGAACTCTTTCAGACCCCCTGCCAGAGTAGTCCTGCTCCCGCTTCTCAGGCTAGAATAATTTCCATGGCAGGAAATTCGTTCGGACAAGCATTTCGGATCACGACGGCCGGCGAAAGCCATGGTCCAGGGAATCTTGTGATCATTGACGGAGTTCCCCCCGGCATTCCTCTCTCTGTGGAGGAACTGCAGGTCGAACTGGATCGCCGACGTCCGGGGCAAAGCAAGATCACCACCCAACGAAAAGAACCGGATACGCCGCAGTTTCTCTCGGGGATGTTTGAAGGCCACACTACGGGAACATCGCTGGCAATTCTCATCCCCAACAAAGATCAACGTTCGCGGGATTATTCCGAGATCAAAGACAAATATCGACCGGGGCACGCGGATTATTCATTCGACGCCAAATATGGTCGACGCGATTATCGGGGGGGAGGTCGCTCCAGCGCTCGCGAAACGACCGTGCGGGTCGCCGCGGGTGTCGTGGCGAGCAAAATATTGAAACTCGAATGTAATGCACGGGTGCAAGGTTACGTCACCCAGATTGGAGATATCAAAGCCGAGATCCCCGATCCCGCCACCATCACGCGCGAATTGGTCGAGCAACTGCCGGACGGCAGCCAAAACATCGTCCGTTGCCCCGACCACATCGCTGCGGAGAAGATGGTGAACTTGATTGATGATTTACGTATGGAATGCAACTCCATCGGCGGGATTGCGGAGATCGTGGCGACCGGCGTGCCGGCGGGACTGGGGGAACCGGTTTTCGATAAGATCAAAGCCGATCTTGCCAAAGCCCTGTTCTCGTTACCGGCGGTGTTGGGAGTCGAGTACGGCATCGGTTTCGGCTGTGCCACGATGACCGGCAGCGAACACAACGATTTGTTTGAACCGGATACCTCCAACGCACCGGTCATTCAAAAAGATGTCGCCGGCGTCAAAACGACGACCAACCGACATGGGGGAATGCTGGGCGGTATCACGACCGGAATGCCGATCGTTCTTCGAGCAGCCGTCAAACCGACCAGCAGCTTGCCGATCGAACAGAAAACCGTCACTCGTTCCGGCGAAGAAACCACCATCAGCACCAAAGGACGCCACGACCCGTGCCTGTTGCCTCGTTTCGTTCCAATGGCCGAGGCGATGGTCGCGATTGTGCTGGCCGATCACTGGCTGCGATGGAAAGCCCAATGTGGACGTATCAGTCCTGACCGTGGCTGAATTAAGAACTCCCGGATTTCCTTTGAACGACTTGGCGGGAGATGCTCTAATTTCTGGTAACGATCCGTTCCGACTTTCTTCTATCACACGAGGGTCATGATGAGCCGCTCCTCCACTTCCGTCTCACGCCGTCAATTTCTGACACAATCCGCTGCCGGTGCCGCAGCGACATTCGCCGCCCCGGCCGTCCTCACCGCCGGCAAGACCGACTCCCGAATTATCATGGGAGAAGGTGACTACAAATACGAAGTCCAGCATGCCTGGCCGCAACTGCCGTCCAAATACACCTGGCAGACCACCCATAATGTCGCTGTGGACAACGCTCAGAATCTGTACGTGATCCATGAGGGACGTGCCGATCAGACCGAGCACCCTTCCATTTTTGTTTTCGATAAAGACGGCAAATTTATCCGGGCCTTCGGAAGTCAATTTCAAGGTGGCGGACACGGGATCGAAGTTCGCGAAGAGGAGGGGCAGGAGTTTCTCTATGTCTGTGCGTATCAACAAGTGAAGTCATTTGCCAAACTGACACTCGAGGGAGAAACGGTCTGGCAGAAGTATGCTCCCATGAAATCCGGTGTTTATGCGGACGGAGAAGCCTCCAACCCCCAAAAAATCTGGGGACGCGATCGCTTCTTACCGACGAACTTTGCTTTCCTCCCGGACGGAGATTTCTTCCTCGTTGATGGCTACGGTTCGTTCTATGTGCATCGTTACGACAAAGACGCCAACTACAAATCGAGTTTCGGAGGGCCGGGCAGCGGAGAGGGAACGTTCGCCACACCGCACGGAATCTGGGTCGATGCTAGACCGGGACGGGAAGCACAACTGGTCATCGCCGACCGCGCTCATCATACGCTCCAGTACCTGACCTTGGACGGAAAATATCTCGAAACGATCAAAGGGTTCGGCTTACCAGCCAATATGGACACCTACCAGAAATTGCTGTTGGTACCGGAATTACACGCCCGCGTATCGATTCTTGATGAAAACAATCAAGTGGTCGCCCAACTCGGTGACGATGTCGCCCGCGTGACCGCCAAAGATGGTCGCAGCATTCGTGGTGATGAGAAGAAATGGCAGCCCGGCAAGTTCGTGCATCCTCACGACGCCTGTTTCGACGCGCACGGAAACATATTTGTGGCCGAATGGGTACAGACCGGGCGCGTCAGTAAGCTCAGGCGATTGAGTTAGCGAGCCGATCGAGTTTCACGGCGTCAAAATATGGCGCCCGTTTTCAAACTGCTTGTGGCATCCGTTACAGCTATTCAACATCGCTTTGTAATGCTTGGTCGCGGCGTCAAAATCCTTGCCGCGTGCTGCGGTGTAGAATGCTTTGCCGTGCTGGCGGACTTCAACGCAGTGTGCGTTCCAGTCTTCCACATCTTCTTCCGGGGGCCGCATCATGATCAGGTTGGCGGCTTCCGCCAGTGAGAGAGAATCGGCTTTGATCGCTTTCCATGCCGCATTGTCCTCGGGAGTTTTTGCCATCACGACTTTGAGTCGTTTATAGGTCGGTTGAAAAACATACTCCATGAATTCGTGCATGTCTTCCTCGACAGGAACCAGCTCGTCTCCTTCTTCAAGAGCCACCGGTTGAGTCGGCACGCTCGATGATTTTTTCTCGCCGCCAACCGAAGGTTGAGGCACAAAAACGGTTCCCATCAAGCAGGAAACCACAGCCAGAACGGTAAAAGCCAGAATTAATGAGGGGCGAGTATGCATCTCTTGTCTCTCCGTATTCTCTCTCAATGAAGGATCATAGGTGTTTCCTCAAGACTGAGCCATCGATCGCGATAAATCAAGGCTTAAAGTAGGTGACGTCGATGACGGGGACTCATCTGGACCCGATTTCTGACATGTTCTACTCTTTCCCGCTCAATGGATTGAGCGTTCCCCCATCCACAGTTGAAAGGATTCGCAAGACGATGGCCAATAGACGGCGTAAGTCTCGTGGCAGCAGCATCTTATCGACAATCATCGCATTTCTACTCATCCTCGGAATCGGTGTTGTCAATTTTTATAACGGTGAGTTTGACCGAACGAGTGTCTGGGACTGGTTGTCCGATTTACGAGGTCCGCGTGTGGAACAGCGCGAAGCCTCGGTCCCGGTTCCCAAAGCCCCTCAAACCATTCGACTCGGCACCTTCAATATCCAGGTCTTCGGAAAGAGCAAGCTCGGCAAGCCCGATGTCATGGGAATTCTGGCGGATGTCGCACGACAATTCGATGTTCTGGCCATCCAGGAGATTCGGACTCAGGATGACAGCCATCTCGATCAATTCCTGCGCATGGTCAACCAGACCGGCCGTCAATATCGCGGGGTGATTGGGGAGCGAATCGGCCGAACTTCCAGCACCGAACAATATGCGTTTGTGTACGACTCCGAAATAATCGAGGTTGTGGAGGGATCGGTCTATACGATCCAGGATCCCTACGATCGCCTGCATCGCGAACCGCTCATCGCCAGTTTCCGCGTTCGGGGACCGCCTTCGCGCGAGCCCTTCGGCTTTCGGTTGATCAACATTCATACTGACCCCGATGAAACAAAAACGGAGTTGGACGCGTTGGCGGATGTCTTCGCCGTCGTCCAACAATCACCGGGAGACGACGATACGATTCTTCTGGGGGATTTGAATGTCGATGTGCGAAATTTCGGTCGTCTCTCTTTGCTGCCGGGAATCTCACCCGTAATTCGTGACCAGAATACCAATACACGCGGCACCTCCCAAATGGATAACATCGTTGTCGATCAACGTTATACGATCGAGATGACGGGACAAGCAGGCGTCATGGACCTCATGGAAATGTACGGCCTGTCTCGAGAGAACGCCCTGAAAGTCTCCGACCATCTTCCCGTGTGGGCCGACTTCTCCATGTTTGAAGGAGATCGCGGTCCCATGGCCTCTTCGTCCCCTGAATTGAATTGAACCACCGCCTGTCAGAGATCTTGATTATGATCAAATTCCCAATAACGTCCGCCTGTTTCCTCCTGATCTTCTCCGGCTCCCTGTTCGTGGCGGGATGTCGATCGACCGCCGGTGTCAGCGACTTCGAGAACGACCAAACTACGCAAACAGCTTCCGAAGCGGACCTGATTCAGGCGAGTTTTCGTGTCGAAGGCCCGGATGGAAAGAACGCGGAAACAGATTTTCGATCGACCTCTTCCGGATTGAAATATCGCGTTCTCAGGCAGGGAAATGGGAAGCGCCCTACCGAATACGACCGGGTTCAGGTGAGTTATCGAGGCTGGCTGGATGATGGAACCGTCTTCGATTCCTCCTACGAGCGCGGCAAGCCGATCACCTTCAAACTGAGGAACGTCGTTCCCGGCTGGACGGAGGGAATGCAGTACGTTTCGGAGGGGGGGGAAATCGAACTGGAAATTCCGTCCAGTCTCGGCTACGGAGCTCAGGGTTCTCCTCCCTCAGTCCCTCCGTTTTCCACGCTCCACTTTATCGTCGAACTGCACGAAGTGTTTTAAGAAGCGATGGCCTGAATTGTTCGTAGGGAAACCGATAAGTCCGAGCGTCTCCACAACACTCAGGAGACCCCCACTTTGGTTGAGTCGGGCGTTGGTTGATGGTACAGCACCTGCTCGGGATGATTTTCCTTCAGTCCCATTAATTCCAGCTCACGATCGGTGATTCTCTCCACCGAATACTGTTCCGCAACAGCCCGAGCCTGCGAGACGAACCGCGAATACATTGCCCGATCCGTGAGCAAAAGTTCCAGTTGTTGTGCCAGGTCAGCACTATCCCACGCTCGAAACTGGAGCCCGGCTTGTAAACCGTCGGCGAAGGGAAGTTCGGCGACACCGCCGAGATCGGGAACGATCGCGGGAGTGGATTGGGTCATGGCTTCGACCGGCACCATTCCAAACGGTTCGCGATGAATCGAAGGATACACCACACAATAGCTCGCTCGATAGAGAGCGGTCCGTTCATCGTCGCTCAGGAAACCGGTTTCCAGAACAGGCAGCCGAAGATTGTCGGCGATTCGACGGCAGGCTTCTCGATACGAACTCCCCCACGCAGTGGTTCCACAGATCGCCAGTTGGAAATCGATCTGGCGTTCCTGGAGAATTTTCGCCGCGTACATGAGCAGATCGATTCCTTTTTCCGGATCCTGCCGCCCCATGTAGGTCACGAGAGGGCGGTCGTTCTGATATCCTTCCAGCCTGGAGGCGACCAATTGCTCGGCTCTTTCCAACGGCATCAGATCGCTCAGTTCCACACACGCCGGCATCACGGTCAGATCGTCATCGGTCAGGTTCAGATCCTCTTTCACGCGTGTCTTGTAGTCCTGACTGACGGTCATCGATGGATAATCCGCGTGGCGAGCTCCTTCCGCTAATGCCCGAAACAGATTCTCACGTAGTCCGATATCCTCGGCGTAATTCGAGTAAACTTCGTAGCCCTGGAAAATATTCAGGTACTTGAGTTCGTGATTTACGTATGGTTTGACGGCGTGACAGAATGGGCCGAAAATCGACAAATTCGGGAGCAGGTGTGTAATCTTTTCCCGGTTGATGATGCGGGCAAAGCGTTTCAGCATGCCCGGATCTGTCTCCACCCCGCGACAGACGTGTCGAATCAAACCATTCAGCGACCATTTGATGAAGTCGAATCCCCCCAGCCCTTTTTGATACATCTGCAATCGCATCTTTTGCGGAAAGAGGGACGTGAAAGCAGTTCCGGCAAAGTCGTCGATCGGGCTGATCTTCCAGCGAAAGATATTTTGCAGGATTCCGTTATAACGTGCGGCACTGAAAAACTTGTGATGAACGATGTCTGGATGAATATCGAACGGGCAACTTTCATCAATCGCCCAGAAAATATGAACTCGGTAGCCCCGTTCAGCCAATTCATTGGCAATTCGCAGATCACGGATAACGGAACCGACCATCGCCCCGCCAATCATTATCAACCCGAAGCTGGGTGTCGGGCTTGGAATCGAGTCGCAATGGATTGACGTGTTCATGAGAATGTGCTTTTAAAGCGACGTGAAGGGGAAGTTATCTTCACTTAATATCGGGTAGATTGACAATCTTCATCCAGTTTGGTTGCCCGTTTTCCCCTATGCCGCCAGCAATCTTACTCCGGCTTGCCTATCCTACCGCCATTTTCCGCCTTTTTAAGTCCAATAAGCCCTGATGACCGCACTATTATCCAATTCTCCCCATCCCTCATGGTGGCATTTCTCCAAGATTTGATCGTGCAATTGAGTCAGCGGAAGGTGGGTCTTCCGCTTCCGGCTCTCCTCGAGAATTAAACGCACATCCTTCCAGTGCTGGTCCAGGCGAGCTTGCGGCGTCCATTCCTGCGAGACCATTTTGGCCCCTTTTGTGGTCATGACGTGTGACCGCGCCGGTCCTGCCTGTAAGACCTCCAAAGTTGCTTGCAGATCAAATCCCAACGTCTTGGCAAACGATAACCCCTCTGCCAGCGCCAGTCTTTCGAGCCCCAGAACCAGATTCGTCACCAGTTTCATGCGGGCGCCCTGCCCAGCCGGTCCCACATGAAAGACCTGTCGGCTGACGTCTTCCAATACCGATCTGTTCGTTTCCACGGCCTCAACAGTTCCCCCTACCAGAAGAATCGCATCTCCTGCTTCCGCTTCCGAAGAAGCCCCTCCAACACAGGCATCCAGATAGCCGATCCCATACTGCTGACATAATTTGAAATTATCTTCCATGAGATCCGGTGCGCCGGTCGCCATATCGATAATGAAAGCAGGTCGGGAGTTCTCGGAAAGCTGGAAAACGGAATTCAGGACTTCGCGGGAAACGTCGGCTTCAGGGAGACAAAACACAGAACGCTCGCTCGCCATCAGGCAGGTTTCCAGATTCGATTCGACAGTCCCCCCCGATTCACGAAAGCGATCGCAGGCCTCCTGACTCACATCATACCCGATCACTTCCCAATCCATCTTTTTCCACCGACGTGCAACCGCCGATCCGAGAAGTCCGAGACCGATGAGGGATAATGTCTTTTGTGGGGAAGGCTCAGTCATTGAATAATGTCCTGTACTCGTTGTGGGGTTCGGGTCAGTTTGCTTATCCGGTCCTCGTGCATCAATATCAGAAATCGATGAACGACAGGCAAATCTGGGCTTGAGTCCATTGAAAATGAGTGTGAGAATTGGGTGACGAACATGCAAATAGTCACCAATCACGCTAGAATGCTCACTCCAATTTCTCGCAACACCATGTCTTCGATCGCGGACGAAAGCCACCTATGACACATCCCTGGCACGACATCACACCGGGAGAAGATCTCCCGAGAGAATTTACCGTGGTCGTCGAGATACCTACCGGCTCAAAAGTGAAATACGAACTGGACAAAGAAACCGGTTTGATGCGGGTCGATCGAATCCTATATTCAGCAGTGCACTACCCCGCGAATTACGGCTTTATTCCACAGACGCTCGCCGAAGATGACGACCCGATCGATGTGCTCGTCCTCTGTCAGGAGAAAGTGGAACCGATGGCGTTGATCACCGCCCGAGCCATCGGCTTGATGACGATGGTCGACAGCGGCAAGAAGGACCACAAAATTCTGGCCGTTGCCTCCCACGATCCCGCGTACAACACCTTCCACGATGCCAGCGAACTTCCTCCCCACCGTTTGTCGATGTTGCGTCGGTTCTTTCAGGACTACAAAACCCTGGAAGAAAAGAAAGTGGAAGTGGATGAGTTTCAATCCGTGGAAACAACCTGGCCCGTCATTAACGATGCTCTCGAGCGATACAGTTCCCAACGTCGAAAAGGGTTCCATTATTGATCTCGTGACCTGGTCCTGCGAACTCCTCTTTTGAATTCCTGATTCGCTCTCATGGCTCGTTACTACAAATACAAAACTCCCGAGGATCTGATTCAGGATGCCGTTGAACTCGGTGATGAAATCGAGCTCAGCGAGGATTTCTCGGCACTCTTCGAGTCACTGGAGATCCGCGGACGCACGCTGAAAAATCGACTCGCGATCCAGCCGATGGAAGGTTGCGACGGGACGCTGGATGGTTTTCCGGACGAATTGACTTATCGGCGATACCAGCGTTTCGGCGCCGGAGGAGCGGGGCTGATCTGGGGAGAAGCGACCGCCATTGCAGATGAAGGTCGCATGAATCCCAGACAACTCTGGATTCACGACAAAACGGTCCCCGCGCTCACTCAGATGCTCGATCAATGTCGCCAGGCTCACCGAGAAGCGACCGGCTCGGAAGACGGCTTGTTAATCGGTTTGCAACTGACTCATTCCGGTCGGTTTGCCTGTAACAAACCTTTAATCGCGACGCACGACCCGCTCGTCGATCCACTCACCATCGATAAATCGACGGGAGAGCCGATCGATGAAAACTATCCCGTGCTGACTGACGATGAACTGAAACGAATTGAAGATCAGTATCTGGTGGCGGTAAAACTCGCCGTCCAGTGTGGTGTCGATTTTGTCGATATCAAACAGTGCCATCGCTACCTCCTCTCGGAGCTTCTGGGGGCCAAAAATCGCGCGGGAGACTACGGCGGAAGTTTTGAAAACAGGACGCGTTTGGTTCGCAACATCGTACAACGGATTCGAGCCGATTTTCCCGATTTGATCATTGCCACCCGATTCAACGCGTACGACGGCATTCCTTATCGCGGCGAGGGGGAGGATTTTATCGGACAACCGATCCCCCACGAACTTCCTATGGTCAACGGATTCGGTATGAATCCGGAAAATCATCTCGAAGAAGATAGCCGCGAACCGATCGAATTGGCCAAACAGATGCGAGCATGGGGCGTCGACTTATTAAATGTCTCGGCGGGCAATCCTTATGCCTGTCCCCATTTCGTTCGCCCCGCCGAGTTTCCTCCCGTCGATGGATACCACGCTCCCGAACATCCACTTCTGGGAGTGTTGCGACATTTCCGTCTGACGAGATTAATTCAACAGGCCGTTCCCGATATCCCGGTCATCGGAAGCGGTTACAGCTGGCTCCAGGATTTCGCTTTGCACGCCGGTGCTGCGAATGTCCAAAATGGTTATGCGGCTATCGTGGGGATGGGGCGTGCAACCTTGTCTCATCCTGATTTTGCTATTGCTGTCGAAAAGCACGGCAAGATGAATCGCAAACAAATCTGTCGCACGTTTTCCTACTGCACCAATCTGATGCGGACCAAAGACCATCCGCTGGGGCAATATCCGACCGGCTGCCCACCATTCGACAAAGAAGTGTACGACCCGTTGTGGAAAGAAGCGAAAGCCAAGATCGACGCGAAGTCGAAATAACGACTTCTCAGCCCGCGAGAATTAAGCGACCTGGATTTCCTGACTCCCAAACCGTGAGATGGAAATTCTGTGAACCTTTGGTTCGCTGGTTGCGTCCATCCAAGTGTGGCCGGAATGCCCCTAGTTTTCGCTGGTCAATTTCTGCCGGTTGACAATAATTTGAGCAGAAAAAACAGTACTTCCCGTTGGGTTGTAATCAGATTCACGGATGGTATCATTTTCCTTCCGCTTTCGGGCGGAATGAGAGCGTAGCTCAGTTGGTAGAGCAACGGACTTTTAATCCGTAGGTCCAGGGTTCGAGTCCCTGCGCTCTCATTTCTTTTTGGCCTCTGCCCCGCCGATGATGCGAGACCATGACCGCATCCGAATCCACTCTTCCCGATCCCTACCGCCGGAATCCGATCTGGTTCGGGTTTCAAATTCTAATGAGGATCTCGTTCGCGATTCTGTTTCGTTACCGCGCTCGGCATCCGGAACGGATCCCGGAATCCACCGGAGGCTTGATCCTCGGCAACCATCAGTCATTTCTCGATCCACTTCTGATTGGTTTACCATTACAACGTCCGGTCAGTTACATTGCCCGTGAGAATCTTTTTCAAATCCCGATCATCGGATGGATCCTGCGGCGAACTTATGTGATGCCCATCAACCGTGAATCCGCAGGGTCGGGAAGCGTTCGGGACGCTGTTCGCCGAATCAAAGCGGGATTTCTGGTCGGCGTCTTCCCCGAAGGGACACGGAGTACCGATGGGGAACTGGGGGAAATCAAACCCGGCTTTATCGCACTCGCACGACGCGCACAGCAACCGATCTACCCTGTCGGAATTGCCGGAGCCTATCGCGCCATGCCCAAAGGAAGGCTCAAACTTTACCCGCGAAAAATACGGGTGGTCTACGGCGAACCGATCCCTGCGGAAGAAGTGAAACGACTGGCGAAAAAAGGGAACGAAGAGGAATTTCTCCGAGTGATTCGCGAGCATCTTCAAGCGTGCCTCAACGAGGCCAACCGCTGGTATCACTCCTGAAGACTCGAAGGCTCTTTTGAGACCGGCAAGTCGGTCGGGTCTTTTCGTCCCAGAGGGCCACGATTTGATAACGCCAGGGAATGACGCAACTGCTCGGCTGATTGCTGCAGGCTCTTCAGCGATTCCCGATCATGATCGATCAGACGAACCGCATCTTCCAGAGCCGGGAAAAGCCCCCCCTGAAATCGACTTTCCGCCAGATCCTGAGCCAGCGCGTCGATTCTCTGATCGAGACCTCGCCGACATTTGCGAATGTAAAGCAGCATCAACAAGCCCGCCCAAAGCAGCAGAAAAATTCCGGCGGGAACATAGAAATCGAGCGTGTAGAGATCTTGCCCCCGATAAAACGAATCGTAAAAGAAGTTCTTTCCAATGGCGTACAGGAGAAACGCGGGAAACGAGAGAAACAGTAGTTCGTAAATTGTTCGAGTGAATGCTCCCGTATGACGACGAGCCTGTTGTTCGATGACGTCATCGATTTTTCGACCGGCCTCTCCCAAAAACGAATCCTGCACTTTCGCAGCCGTGTGCCGCATGGCGTCCAAAGTGGTCTGCATCAAGTCGTCATCGGAAATCTCGGCGGAGCGTGCGTATCCTCGGATAATCATCTGCGCTTCGCGAAGCTCGTCATCATTCATACCCAGAGAGGAAACTCGTTCGAGCCGCTCCTCGGCATCGCTGGCTTGGAAATGGGTCTTTAATCTCCGAGCCCCCTCCATCGCACCGATCACCGCCATCTGCACGGGAGTTCGAGCGCGGAAAAAACTGAACGAGGCGATAAAACTTCCCATTCCGTTATAGAACCGGAGCGTCGCCGAAAAGGGACTGAATCCCCACACTTCGGTCACGCGGGACAACAGTCGCCTCTCCCATAAATTGGAACTGACCTGTAACTCCTGCTTAAGGACGTCGGACATCGATCCGCACAGCCGATGTTTCTGTTCCTCGAGGGCCGCCTTCAGTTCTTCGACCTCCGGCCACGAACCATCGACCTTCTGGACGCACCGTTCGAGGGCTTCCAATGCCAGATCGAGTAAATTCGCCCGACGAATCTGCACGCGTTGCGATGAAATCATCTGCCCCGTCAACATATCCTGCAAACGGGCAAAATCCCCGGAAGGTCGCTGGCCGGCTTGCTGCTCCTGCAACGCGCGTAGGGAATCCACGAAAAAGAGTTCTGGAACCTCGTAGTGCTCGGACAGTTGTTTGGCCCAATCCTGCCGAATATCGTCATCAACTTCCGCGTGTGACTGCACGAACAACAGCCGACATCCAGCCGCCGCGCGCGCCAGTTCGTCCGTCACTATTGCATCCCGGTATTTCTGTTGTGTGGAGACAATGATCAGGACATCGCAAAGAGGGAGAACGCGATGCAGGAGATCGAGATTACTGCCGGCGGTTTCGAGTTCCGGCGTATCCATATCGGGACAATCGACAATCACGATGTCTCGCAGCAGTGGCGATTCCACGACATGTAACTCGAACTCCTCCAGCGGCAAGCCGAGTGTCTCGGGTTCACATTGAGGATGAACGAGTAATAACGGCTTGGTCGTGGTGGGACGTTGTTTTCCGGTTCGGCTGATATCCTGACCGACCAGCGCATTGACCAGAGAACTCTTTCCGGTTCCCGTGCCGCCGAAGGTGGCGAGAACCAGAGGCGTTTCGAGGCGTATGCGTAAACTATCTACACGAGTCAACAGGCGTTTCAAAAGCGATCGACATTGTCGAGTCGGCCCCCACGGGACCTCCTGTTCGACCCAGCGATTGAGACGCGCCACGAGTTCATCGATTTCCGCCAGCATCTCCAGTTGGGCGACTTCGGGATTGTGACTCATGGGATTCCCAGGGATAAAATTTGTGACCGATTTATTCCGCCGCAGACGGACGACTCGTGTGTTCTTCCAATGTCTCGATGGTGCGTTGAAGTTTGCGAACCAGTTCCTCGACATCCAGAAACTCTTCCGACTGGCAGATTCCCGCACCGGTTTGCAGGTCTTCCAGAAAACTTCCCCACAGATGTTCCTGTAGCTGTTCCAGTAGCCAGGTGACTCGACGCGCCACAAAGGCCGCATGCAAAGCCCGGAAACGGGCTTCCAGATTCGCGGAGAGGGAGGAGGCTCCCGAACTCACGGCCGTCTCTCCGACAGCCGCAGCCGCGGTTCCACCCACGACATCCCCCGCCACATGGACGACCGAACCGAACGCCGAATGAGCCATCGCCTGTGCCGCCGCATCACCCGCCGGCCCAAAGCCGACCATGAACAGGGCCACGCTCGTCGCGGGACGCACGGCCGCACTGATTTGATCGATCCGCTTGAAAAACTGATATGAGTTGGGGCTTTGTTCCTGAAATCTGTGCATTTCGGAAGCCACGGTCTCTTTCAGTTCCTGTTCGAGGTCGAGAGCCGTATGCGCATTTTCCAACAGCCGGAACAGATCGGATCGGGATTTTCCATCCAATAATGATTTCAGCCGTTCCGAGAGAACTTTGTTATCCGTTTCGGACATGAACTCCAACCGGTCAAAAACGCGTTTGACCGTTTCGAGGATTGCCGACCATTCTTTCTGACGATACAGCTCGATCGGTAATTCCTGTGGTCCGGAAAGACTCTCCCTGGCTTTCCGATACGGCCACATCACTCCTTTTCCGACCGCATTATAAAAATCGTGAACCGACCTCGACCAACCTTCTCGCTGTTCCCGCCACCATTCTCGAATCAGATCAACCACGAGGCCGTTCGGAGCCGGCGGCCAGTGATCGGAGCCGGCGAGCTGATCGTCTCCCAGGTGAGCCGTGGCTGATTGATAGACTCCCGAGCGCCGACGAATGTCGTTCAACCACGCTGGGATTCCAAATTCTTGATCGAGAAGTGATCTCAACGAACCTCGCAACGAACGAAGTTTGATGTCCGCAAAATGAAGCTGAGACAGATCCTGCATCAGACTGTGGGCCTGCTCTTTATCCTGATTCGGATCGACGGGCCACGATCGTGGATAAAACGGAAGTCGATTTTCTGCAGCGGCTTGTTTGTCGCGCGGCGCCAAATAAACATACTCGGGGAGGATGTCGGTCTCGCTGCAAAATTTTTCCAGCCATAACGGCCAATACTCTTCATCGTCGGGAAGATCACATTGATTGAAGACGACGAGAATCGCCTTGTCCTCAGCGCCCGCTTTGCGGAAAAACTTTTTGACGGCGGCGTCGTTGTATTTCTGCTGCGTCAAAACGGCGATCAAGACATCCGCAGAGCGACGGATCATATCCGCACGATCCCAGTTGACCGGGGCATCACTATCGACATCCGGAGTATCGAGAATCAGCAAATTCTCGGGAGTCTGGTCGCTCTGTTTCCAGAACAGATAATGTTCCTCGGATTCCATCACTGCTTTGGAAGCGTCGCTCCATTCCTCCAGCCGGAAGTCGCTGAAAATTTCGGACAGCGAAAAATCCTCCGTGAAACCGGGAGGGACCAGACAGGTGGCGTGTTTGGTCCCTGAAGCCAATGGGCAGACCTCACTCGCCGAGAATCTCGCCAGGTGATTGAAGATCACACTTTTCCCGATATTCGTTCCTCCCACCACGGCTGCGACCAGAAACGACTGCTCGCCAAGCTGCGGAAGAAGTTTCTGACGTAAAGTCTCATGCCATTCGAGAGAACGCAATTCCGGAAGCTTGAGCAGGGACGCACTTCGATCGAGGGTTTGAATGGCGTCCGACAATTGACGAACGACGGCGGAGGATTCTTGAAACAGTTCGTTCATAGACCAGAAGTTTCAGTCAGTCAAACAAAGCAGCCCGGACGTTGACTCGCCGGGGAGTTCACGGAAAGTATAACACATGATGAGACGGCGAATAGAGAACGATCCACCTCCCCAAACGGATCTCGGAACACCTCAAGTCATTTTGGAGTAATAACTTACGCTTCCTGAATCCGTCCCCAGGCGTGCTGTGCCGATTCGACAACAACGCAACTTTCAACCGCTTCGATCAGCCGTTCCACTTCCGTCGCCGATTCGAGCGGGAACAGATGCAATTCCTCCACTTCCTCACTCGGCAATTGACTCAGCAAGTAGATGCTCGCGTGCTCCAATGCGTCGAGAAGTTCGGTGGCTTCCGCCTGATCGTCGGGAGACGACTCCCGTAAAGGCTCATAACAGTCGCGCGATTCCTGAGCAGTCTTGAGTAAAGAGACTCCTTCTCCCGGCTTTTCGCGGAGGTCGGTCAGCAGGACAATCTTCCCTTCCCGGCGTACCAACTGCCTGGCTGTCGAAAGTGCGGAGATCACCTGCTTCCAACCGTGTCCTCCCGCATCAATATCCACACTCGCAATCACCAGTTCGGGACGCTCATCGATACGGACCATCCAATGATCTTCCAGCCAGCGAGTTGTCTCACCGAGAACTGAATCGAGCTCGCCGGCTTGCACGAAGGCAAATTGACCGTCCGCAGAAGCCACCACCTGCACGGTGAATTGGGTCCCCAATAACCAGGCGGCCTCGTTCGTCAAATCGCGTAAGGGGCGATGATCTTCGGGAGCCAGTTCCCGATGCCCCACTCCCTGAGCTTTCTTGACGGCTTCCGCGTTCGACAAGCCGGGATAGAGTGAACTTGTAGTCCCCCGGTATCCCAACCGACGATCGAAGGCGGTCTGCCCCACCGTCACGACGACATCCGCCTCAGTGATTTCACGTGACAGATAAAGTCGCTCCCCTCCCGCGGTCGACGCCAGATAGGCACAGGCGGATTCGTCTTCGGGATCGTGAATGACCCAGCGAATTTTTTCCCGAACCTCTTTCGGCAAATCGACGCGGGGATCGTATTGTGTTCGGCCTCCCGGCTCGAAGGGTTGAACGACGACGACGTTTTCCGGATCGACTCGCGATTTGGAAAGCTCTTCCCAGACGCCTACCAGCAAGAGAGACGAGGCGGGAGTGTCCGCATCGAGCACGATCGCGACCTGGTCGTCCTCTAAAACCGCCTGATACAAAGACGGAAAATTGTTGGGGCGATCGAGCGCCTCCCTGATCGCCTCCAGCGGATTCTCTCGCGGTTTCGGCGCATGGAAACTCCCCAGCAGTTTTTCCGGCTCGATGGAACAGGAAAACTGTCTTTGCAACCCGTACGAGAGTTTCAGCAGACTAGAGGAACTCATGTGGAAAATCCTTTGTCGGATCGGGCAGGAAACCATTTTCGCACCCCATCCGACTCGTTACCATTGTTGGTACACTCGGGATGCCGGTCAACCGCAGCGGTGATCCTGTCCCGGCAATCCCTTTGACTTCTTAGAAAACCCGACAACCCCCGTGTGCCCCGCACCTCACACAGAACCGAATGAAGACGACGAGTTGATGATCCGACTGCAGAGCGGAGATCAAACCGCGTTTGAGGAATTGGTTGATAAATATCGCGGGCCGCTGGAAGGCTTCTTTCATAAAAACTTGCGAGACCGCCAGTTAGCCGAAGACCTGACTCAGGATACGCTCCTGAAAGTCTACAATAATGCGTGGGATTACCTGCCGCTCGGACGATTCCGCGGTTGGATGTATCGGATCGCGAAGAACCTGATGATCGACAAAATTCGCCGTCAGACAAACGATGTCATTCTCCTGGCCCGAAAAACGCGTCCCGCCGATCGGGAACTCGATCCACTCAATTGGATCGCCGGAGATCGCCTGCCTCCCGAAGAGATGGCCAGCCATCAGGAACTGGCATCCATGGTGGATGATCTGTTGCAGGAAATACCCGATGAGCAACGACTGACGTTTGTGCTACACCATTATGCAGGCCTGTCACTTCCGGAAGTCGCGGAAATTATGGAATCCAATTTGCCGACAACCAAGAGTCGCTTACGATTAGCGCGGGAAAAATTATCCGCTCAGTTGATGGCCAAAGGCGTTCATCTCGACCTGGAGATTGTGAGTAATGACTGACCTCTCATTTCGAAAAAAATGGAATTTCGTCAGATTTCCCACTGATCCTGTTTCGCGTTGTCCCGTTATCAACTCTTGTTGCCCACCTGATTACGGAGTCCTCCGATGAGTTATTTCAGTCGCCTCACCGATATCGTCACCTGCAACCTCTCCGAAATACTGGCTCAGGAAGAAGATCCGGAACAAGCCATCGAACAAATCATCTTCGAAATTCATGAAGGTGTGGCCGGAGCATTGCGAAGTTTGAAAACCGCGCAGACCAACGTTGAGCGGCTGGAACGCGAAATTCAGGAACATACAAGCGATGCGGAGAAACTGACCGAACAAGCGTTATCGGCCGTAGAAAATGACAATGAAAGCGAGGCCCGAAAGCTGCTCGTCCGTAAGAGCGAGCAGCTCGATCTGGTCGCCGGACTGCAACAACAGCTCACTTCCGCCAATAATCTCGTCCAACACCTCACCACCACTCACCGAGCCCTCGAAGCTCGACTTCACGATGCTCAACGGAAACAACAGCAACTCAAAAACGGAATGGTCGGTGAAGACGAACCGGTTTCCGAATCTCTCTCAGCCGACGCGATCGAACCCGACCGCAATCAGCGGATCGAAGACGAACTCGCCGCTCTCAAGAAAAAACTCGGTCGCGATGGGGATTGAAATTACTCCTGATGCACTTGCTTGCTGGGGGGAATGAGGTTCTCGCGTGCAGGTCCGATTCGCAAATTGCGGAACCGCACCACAGAACTGTGGTTTTGTAGTCCGAGGTAACCTTCAACTTGACGCAGCGCCAACAACGGATGTGTCTCGGAATTGATGTGAACGACGACTTCACCATTATGAATGGTCGTTACCTCCTGGCCGCGACAGTCGATCTCCAAGGTATTCCATTCTCCGGGGGGGTGACTGACACGCGGGTCGGCTCCTTCGATATCGTAGACTGACGCGCAATACTGATACGGTTTGAGTTTTCGGTATTTCGCCGCGGAGTCTTCGAGCACCTGTACTTCAAAACCGGCTTCTGGTTGGCTCTCGTCATCTCGATGATGCAAGCCGTTTTCAGGAACCCGCACGTAAATCCCCGAGTTCCCCCCCGATTCAAGTTGGTAATCGAAGCGTAAGTTAAAATCGCCAAACCTCTCCGCACTCCGCAGCCAGGTTCCGCCCTTAATTCCGCTGCACACAATTTGTCCGTTTTTGACCGACCAGCACGATTCTGCGGGAGCGCTCGCTCCTTCCCAACCAGCGAGTGATTTCCCATCAAAGAGTGTCTTGCTCCCATATTCGGTGACATCGATATTGCGGAATTCGAATTGTCCACCGAGAGGAACTTCAATCTGCAATCCCAGAAATCCCGGGCGCACGTCGACGCCCGTCAAATCGTAGGCTGTTTTCCCATTCACAACCAGCTTCGCTCGATCGCCGCGAACCGTCAGATCGAATGCGTTCCATTCGCCCGCAGGCTTCGCCATCCCTTCGCATTTTCCACCTTGAACGCCGATCAGGGTTCCTTCCTGTCCTTCCAGCAAATTGACTTGATAGGCTGGTTTGGGAAAGGGTTTTCCCTGATTGGCGGCTCGAAAGAAAATACCAGCGTCGTATTTGGTGGGCTTCAAAGTGCGCCACTCCAACTGCAATCGAAAATCCTGAAACTGATGATGGGTACGCAGCCAGCCATTGCCGGACAGAAACTTTAAAGTACCATCTGCTGTCACTTCGACCTGGGCGTCATTCTCCACCGTCCAGCCATTCAGAGATTCACCGTCAAACAGCGGGTACGTGAAACTCTCGGCATTCACCGCCGAAGAGACCAGCAACATCAAAGAAACAACCCACCACGCAAGACGAACCATATTTCACCCCGTAGAGAAAACGAAGAAAGCGGAATTTTCACTCCCAGTCTAGTCGGAGGCGATGCCGTCCTGTAGCTGAAATCTGGAGTTTTTCAACGGGCCGCTAACTGGTATGACGTTCTTCTCCGGGATAGAGGCAGCGGTAGTCGGTCATATCCTCTCCCCCGAGACGCCCCACTTCGAGCATGATTTTTTTGGTGACCTCCACCGTCACTTCGTAATTTTTCTTTTGGGAGTAATAGTCTTCAAACGTCATCGGATCGCCGAAAGAAATGCGGACCTGTTGAAAATTGAAGAACGGTTGCACCATGGTATAACCCACAGGGGCATCATGAATGTACGCAGGATAGACGGGACATTTGGCCGTCAGCGCCAACCATCCCACCCCGGCATCCGCGGGCAATAAGCCTTCTCCCAGATTAATCCCCGCCTCCGGAAAAATACCGATCAGATCACCGCTTTTGAGCGCTCGAACCGCCTGCTTGATGGGCCCCATATCTTTGCCACTTCGAGCGACCGGGATCACCCGCATCGCCCGACAGACTTTGGAAACAAATGGATGGATGTCGTAGTAGGTATCGACCATCAGAAATCGAACCACTCGAAAAACGCCACCGGGGTGTTCGTTGATGTGCATATTGTGGGACAGAAACATTGGATCGAGCGGGCTGCGATGATTGGCAACAATGATTCCGGGACCGTCCGGCGGAAAGGGACAGTGTCGGTTGGTTCTCAGGCGAAAGCCAATGCCTGCGTAGAGCCGCACGATAAAATAGAGGAGGTAGATGAAAGGCCCACCATCGAACTGCCGAACCGTTCGTGCCATAATCCCTCCCCAGACCAGAAACAAGCCTCCCAGAATGAGTGCGGCAGATTGATTCGGCGTCATGGATCAACTCAAAACGAGAGAGGACACTGGGCGATAGCGGGTGCCGCTCGGGACAGTTAGCATAGGGTAACGTTCCAAGCGTCATAAGCAATCCTGCCCCGTGGGTCAACGCCGAACCTCTTCTGCGATGCAATGAGCCGATCATGCTGTTAAAAATTCGGGAAAACCTGATTGATGAAGCGGTTTCGGCACTCCTGCTACGCAACATTTTTCGTTATCGGAATCACCCTCCAGCCTATTTGGCACCAACCAACCTCCCTCCTGCTTGTTTCTCGGGATGCCGAGAGGAATTTTATGCCACCAACCGGCAGTTGAATTCAGAGGATCTGCGGCAAGGTCAGCGGAATGTGTCCGCAGATTGGGAACGCCGGGAGTTCTCGTTCGAGAGTGAAGTTCGAACCCCGTTTGCAGAATCGAACCGCGTGCTGTGTACTCATTGGTCGAAACCGGGCCACAGGAATAAGCGCATCATTCTGGGAATGGACGGCATCGTGCAATTCCGGGATACATGGTTCCAAACGTTAGCGGAACAGGTGCTGGACGCAGGGTGGGATGTGGTCATGATGGACGCCCCTTTCAATCACCGTCGAACCCCTGCCGGATATCGACCGGGACAATTGATTTTGAGGGGGAACTTTTATCACTTCCTGAATGTCGGACGACAATCGATTTTGGATCTCAAATCACTCGCTGAGTTCTACCAGAGACAAGGAATGGAGCTCGCACTGGTGGGGGTCAGTTTGGGCGGCTGGGCGGTGACGACAGTTTCGCAACTACTCAATCACATCCAATTTCTCCACGCCGTCACACCTCCGCTGGAAATGAGTTGGATGTTGCGAGAGGGAGGCGCCATTGTGCGTGCGGCGTGGTCCGGCCTCTCTCAAGACTCACTCGACTGGGAGCAGATGCAATTTCAAATGCGTCCTCTCTCTCCTTACCACTATCCGCTCACAGTCAAACCACAGCAGGTATGCTTTCACACAGCTCGATATGACCGGTTCGTGTCGACCGAACGTATCGTGGAATACGCAGACAGAGTTGGGGCTGGAAGTCAGGAATGGCCGCGCGGGCATATCAAGGCGACTTGCCGGAGAGACATTGCCGTCGAAATCGGTAGGCAAATACGCGATCGCTCTTAAAACTGGAGCGCGTCGGTCTCAACGGTTCCAATCAAGGCACGTCCCGGCACGGTCCAGATACGGATCAGGCCGTCACTGGAAGCCGAGTAAAGCAGTTTGCCATCCAGCGAAAATCTGGCTCCGGTACCGGTTCCCATCGAACTGTCTTCGAGACTGGCGAGTTCTTCTCCTGTCTCGACATCCCGGAAGTGCAAAGTCTGGACTTCCGACTGGCAGACAAAAAAAGATTCATCGGGAGAGAACCTCAAACTGCGTGCACAAGGAAGCACACCTCGAAACTCCCATTTCAACTCCCGGCTTTCAAGATCCCAGCAACGAACGTGATTGTCAAAAGAGGCAGCGATCAGAACTTTTCCATCATTCGTCAGGATCATCTCTCTCGCAGCGGGCTGATCGATCCTCCAGTCCATTTGCCGTTGATTTCCGCGACCTTTTTCCGACGAGGAAAATTCGTCATTGAGAGTCAACTGCCAACGTTCGAGTCCGGATTCAAAACTGACGAAAAGACCCATTTGAGAGTCAAAAATAAGGGAAGAAGGATTCTGCCGCTTACGCCGAAAAACCGTTGCGGTTGTATTCTTCACAACATCCCAGACGATGACCGTACCGTTTTCAAGGCCTCCCGCAACGAATCTCCCATCCGGGCTAAACGCCATACATTCGGGGACTCCGCCCGAGTTGGCCAAAACAGTCTGTTCGGAACCGGGACGATTCAAATCGTCGAGTATAATTTGTCCGTCGTCCAGAGCGGACACCAACTTGTTTTCAATCGGCGAGAGAAGCATCAACTCGCATCGCCCGCCGGGATCGATCTCCCCTGAAGGGCTTCCATCCTGGGTGTCGTTAACCAGATTTTGTCTGTTCACAATCCCATGATGATTTCGATAAATCAACACGTCGCCGAAGGGGGAAATTGCCAGATCGAAAATCGGGCTTCGCAGGCTCTCCAGATTGACTTCCTGCAGTTCATTCTGGTCTTCCCGGAACGAGAAATCCAAACGAGCAGCCGAAATTTCTTTCCAGAAAAACAGCACCCCACCCATCAAGATAGCGACCATCAAAATGACTGCGGACGGGGAGTGTTTGACAGCGGACCTGGAAGGGGAACTAATCTGGTAGTTCGAGCCCCTTTCGGGCGTGAAAGCCATAAATTCATCAGTTTTCATCAGGAGGGCATGCCTTAGGGAGGGTTGAGGCGGTAGGAGGCCCGTGCAGCTAGGTCTTTCCATTATAACCCTCGATAGACCTGGGGGGATCGTCGTAGATTGAAAAAAAGAAAATTTTTCGTTCTTCAGCCAGACATCAGCCAGCGGAAAGGAAGAACTGGCAGAGAACCACAACCCCCAGAATCAGACACCAAACCCCAAATATTCGGAGACGCCCCTTCTGTAAAATGGTCAACAGCCCTTTGAGGGATACCCACCCCACAACGGCGGAGATCAATGCTCCGACGACCAGCATCGACACAGAAGTTTGGAGAGCTTTCTCCGAAGAGAGTGAAGACGCAAGCTCCAAAACCGCCGCCCCCGACAAAGCGGGAATCGCCAGCAAGAACGAAAAGGTCGCTGCCTCAGCACGATTCAAACCAGCCGCCAATCCGGCGGCGATCGTCGAACCGCTTCTGGAAATCCCCGGTAACACGGCCGCGGCTTGAGCACACCCAATCCCAAAGGCCTGCTTCCAGGAAAGCTGATCTGAGCGAAGTTCTCCGGCAATCGATCGATCGGTCCAAAATAGCAAGATTGCCGTCACCGGTAGACAAACCCCGGCGATCAACGGAGATTCCAATAATCCCTCAAACAGAAGTTTCACGCCGAGTCCAAAAATGACGGCGGGAATCGTCCCCAGAACAACCAATCCCAAGAGTCGAACATCCTGAAATAACATCCGAAAAATGCGTTGTCGATAAACCAATAGAATCGCCAGTAATGTGCCGGCATGCAGAATAATATTGATATCACTCAGGTCCGATTTAATATCGAGCCAGTGCTCCAGTACGACCAGGTGACCGGACGAACTGATCGGCAAGAATTCCGCAATTCCCTGGACGACGGAGAGTAAAATCAATTCCCACCATTCAACCATTTGGGGATGTCCTTACATCTAAGGTTGAAATGGCCAGATCAATGGAATGATCAACAGACTGATACCAAACACAATGAGACTTAAGGGCCCTCCGAGTCGGAGGTAGTCGGAGGATTTATATCCCCCCGGCCCGAACACCATCAGATTCGTTTGATAACCGACGGGAGTCGCGAAACTAGCGGCTGCCGCGATCGTCAAACCGACGAGCAAGGGCATCGGATCAATCGCTAACTGTTCGGCTGTGGAAAACACAATCGGCAGCATCAGAACTGCCGCCGCTTTGGCAGTGATTAAGTTTGTCAGAACCATCACCGTTCCATAGAGCACTGCTAAAATCAGATAGGGATTCTCGCCTGCGAAACCAATAATCCCTTCCGCCAACAGGATATCTGTTCGGCTGGCGGACATGGCATTCCCAATTCCCAACCCGGCACCAATCACCAGCAAGACTCCCCAATCAATCGAGCGACGGGCTTCGATCCCCTTGCAACACCCTGAGAGGACCATCATCATCGCCGCGAGGAGGGAGGCTTTCAGCATATCCAGCAATCCGACCGCCACAACAATCACCATCGCCAACAAGACAAGTTGGGAAAACCACGCCAGTTCGTGACGAGGCGGCGTGTAGCCTTCCACGCGGCTGACCAGAAAAAAGTCTCGTGAATTTCGATGCACGTCGATAAATGATTCGTGCGATTCGAGTAACAGCGTATCGCCCGGCTCCAGTTGAATGTCTCCAATTTTCATATTCAATCGCTCGCCGTTTCGCGCCACGGCAATCACCGCGGCGTTATATCGCGAGCGGAATCGAGACTCTCGAATCGTCTGTTTTTGGTAGGGGAAACTGTCAGAGACAACCGCTTCCACCAGAACCCGGTCGCTTCGCGGACTATTTAATTTGAACACCTGATTCGTCGCGGGTGAGAGTCCGGCGATTTTCTGTAAATCAACAATCGACTCCACAATTCCCACGAAAATCAACCGGTCTCCCGCCTCCAGTCTCGCGTCGGAACTCACCGCCGGAAGAATGTGCCCATCCCGATCGATCTCCATCAGATAAAGTGATGGCAGATGGCGAAGGCCAGCTTCTTCGATGGTTTTCCCCACAATGCCGGGATGTTCCTCGACAATCATCTCCACGGTGTATTCACGCGGGTCAGACAAGGGACTAATCGCCGGTCGCCGATCGGGCAAAAACTTCTTTGAAAAGACGAGCAGGTAGACGATTCCCACCAGGGCACACGGAATCCCGACCCAGGCCAACTCAAACATGGAGAAACCGGGTAAATGTCTTTCGACTAACTGTCCCTCCACCTCGATCGTCTGGACGTGTTCTCGAATTTCACCATCGATCACCAGTGTGGTACTGGTCCCGATCAGGGTACACAAGCCCCCCAGGATGGTGGCGTAACTCAAAGGCATAAATAAATGCGAGACCGACAATCGATGCTTTTTGGCCCAGTCCGCAATGACCGGCACCATCATCGCCACGACAGGCGTGTTGTTGAGAAATGCACTTAACACGGCCACCGGCCAGAGAACTCGCGATTGTCCTTTGCGAAGAGTTTGAGGCTCTCCCAAGAGCTTCGTACCGACGAAATTCATCCCGCCGGTCTGTTTCAAACCTTCAGCAACAACAAACAGCACCCCCACGGTCACCAGACCGGGATTCGCAAATCCCTCCAGCGCTTCCGAAGTCGGAACCACACCGGTCACGAGTAAGACGGTCAAGCCTCCCAACAACAGCAGATCCGCAGGGACACTCAAAAAAGTCAGCGCAATCGTGATCGCAATCAACACAATCAGTGTGATCTGGTTGGCGACTGTGATCATGGGAAGATCCCGAAGAAATCAACGTCAATCATATTTGTCTTGAATTCCGAGAGCTTCCATCTCGGCTAAGATCTTCTCATGCAACGGACCATTCGTCGCCACCACACCACGGTTTTCGAGCAATTGGCTCCCCTGCGTGAAATCGAGTTTCCGTCCGAAAGCATCCGTCACGATTCCCCCTGCTTCCGTGACGCACAACACCCCTCCTCCATGATCCCAGATTTTCTCTCGATAACCGGGACGAGTCGGGAGACGCAGATAGATTTCCGCCTCGCCTCGGGAAACAACCGCGTATTTCGCCTGACTATCCAGACGCCTCGGTTCGCCTCCAATGCCGACCGCTTCCGCCAACCGTGCGGAATCACTGTGCGAACTGTGTCCCGACTCCACTGATTCACACATCCTCATCCGGCCAGCATCGTTTTCCTGACTCACCTTCACCGGAACGGGTTCGGCGGACGGATCATCGATGGGGAGTTGATAGGTGCCCTGTCCGCGAATCGCATAGAAAATTGTTCCGCGGGAATTCCCGCTGTGATCGAAAGGTAAATTCGGGCAGCCAAGCAAACCGACTTCCAACTCTCCTTCGAGACACAACGCTAACGCGACCGCGTATTGATCACCCCGTAAAAAGCCTTTGGTTCCATCGATCGGGTCGATCGTCCAAAAACGGTCCGCATACTCGTGAGCATTTCCGCAGTCGATCGATTCGTAAATGGTATCAGCGTCAGTCGAGTGTCCCGAGTTTTCGAGCGACTTTTGCACCTGCTTCAGATAGTTGTCCCCCTCCGCGCCACGCAACTCCGCCGCATCCTCTTCACCGATAATCGGGTCATCCGGAAACGCATCCTTCAATGCTCGGCAGACGACTGCCTGGCTGGCAAAATCGGCGATCGTGACGGGAGAACGGTCATCTTTCGAGATCGCTTCGCCGTCGATTCCTGACTGGACGCCACGGCAAACGATCGAAGCGCGACGAACTCCATCCAGGGCCACTTCCAACTCACGCTGAAACTCATGATTCATAGGGAAACTCAAATAGTTCTGATGGAGGAAAAATGTATTCCCAATCACATCTGTGAGATGACAGACCTCCGTTATGCCGCTTTTTGCTGGGATTTGGAAGGGAGCGTCCTGAGAATTGCGTCAGATGTCTTCTTGATGGCTCCAAATTGGACGGTTTGATATTTCAGTCGTTCGATTTCCTCTTTTTTGGCAGCCAGTCGATCGGGATCGGAAAGCCATTCATCAACTACCCGCACCATCCCCTTCAAATCGCGCCGCAATCGACCGGTATGGTAGAACTCGGGATAAATCTCACGATTCGCGAACAAGTTGGGCAATGTGATGTAATCGATTTTCCGTAACAGATGGGCGAACGACCACAGCAGAAGCCCGCAATTGTATTGCACAATCGCCGGTTTGGCTCGTGCTAATAATTCGAGACTGACCGACCCCGACACCATTGCGCAACAATCCGAGATTTCAATGATTTCCGAAGTTTTGTGGAGGTGGAACTCGATCGGTAATTGCTGACCGAATTTCTGGGCCTGCCGTTCGCACCAGATTTTCTGGCTCTCTTTGTAGTTCGCCACCAGAAACTTGACTTCGGGATGTTTCCGGTGCAGGCGTCGCATCAGTTCCAACTGATCGGGGAAGTTTCGTTGCACTTCACTATTACGGCTTCCCGGTAACACTCCCACGATCCGATCCGCGTCCCGATGCTGCTCCAGGCAAAATGACTCATCAAGCACTTTGGCGGCAACCTCATCAAAAAACGGATGTCCCACGTACTCAACCTCGATGCCGTGATTCGCATACCAGTCCGGCTCGAAGGGAAGTCCACAAAGCACGTGATCGATATACTTCCGCACTCGTTCGACGCGCCACGTCGCCCAGGCCCAGATTTGAGGTGGAGAAAAATAATAGACGGGAATTCCGGCAGCTTTGGCTCGCTTCGCGATTGCCCAGTTGAATCCGGGGAAATCGACCAGAATCACGGCATCCGGTTTGTGAGTTTGAAAATACTCCTCTGCTTGTGCCGCTAACTTGAAAAACTTTCGCAATAGCGGCAAAACAGCCATCACACCCATCACCGCCATATCGGTCAGTTGGAAATGCAATTCGCAACCCGCTTCGCGCATTTCGGGACCACCGAACCCGGTGAATTGGATGTCCGGGCGGCGCTGCTTCAATTCATGAATCAGGTGAGCCGCGTGTTGATCCCCGGAGGGCTCTCCCACTGAGAAAAAGATTTCGGTCATGATATCGATTTCTGAAGTCAGTCGATGAGAAACAAAAGTTGGAAATGCCATTTTCCGTCAAGAGGCAACCGCTTGAGGCAATTCGTCGTCTCCGTCGTTTTCAGCATCCCGTTGTGCTTGATACTCCGCTTCCAATCCGGGCCGGAAACTTTGTTTGCCCTCGATAATGGAATTCGCATCAAACCGTTTACCGAAGTACAACTCGCGAGCTTCGGGATGGCTGAGTACCGTTTCGGCGTCGCCGTCCACAATCACTTTGCCGGCACAAATGATATAGCTGCGATCCGTGATCGTGAGTGTTTCCCGTTCGCGGTGATCTGTTAACAGAATGGAGATGCCCGCCTGGCGAAGTTCTTCCACGATGTCCTGAATACTGTGAATGGTGACCGGATCGATCCCGGTGAACGGTTCATCCAGCAGAATGATTCGCGGATCGCTCGCCAGACAGCGAGCAATTTCAAGACGTCGGCGTTCTCCCCCGGACAACGTGGAAGCAATTTGTTTTCGTTTATCGGTGAGTCCAAATTGTTCCAGCAGTTCGTCGACGCGATCCCACGCTTCGCCACTCCTCCAGTGCAGAAACTCCAGGATGGCCAGGATATTGCGCTCCACCGAAAGTTTGACAAAGATACTGCTGTCCTGCGGCAGATAACCTAACCCCATCCGAGCTCTCTGATACATGGGGAGATGGGTCACTTCTTCGCCGTTGAGGAAAATCTGTCCCTCAGTCGGCGAGGTCAGGCCGCAGGCCATTCGGAACGAAGTACTTTTCCCGGCACCGTTCGGTCCCAGCAAGCCGACGATTTCTCCGGCGTAGACCTTGAATCCGACCCCGGAGACCGCCCGTTTTCCGGGATAGTCCTTGATCATATCCCGGCATTCGAGCAATGGAGTATCGTTGGTCATCCTTGACACCTGAGTCCTACAAACGAGAGCAATTATTCCGAAGTCATTTTATACTCATGGTTTCCGTCCGGATTTTAGTACAGAATAAAAATTCCCACCACCCCGAATTGGGCAAGCAGACACACAGAAAAACCCTCAAAAAGCCCTGAATTGGTCGAAGAAGGCGATTTCCTCGGAAATCGGAACTTTTCTCTCCCACCCAATCAGTTGCAACTCTTCCGCCGATGCCGCAAGCTGCCGACATCGGTTGCTCGTACATTTTTTGAAAAGTCGCTTTGCAAACATGGACATGACATTCATCAGCGGCGGACAAACTGGTATCGATCGAGGGATGCTGGACGCCTGCCTCGATCTCGACTTTCCGTGTGGAGGGTGGTGTCCGGAAGAACGTCTGGCCGAAGATGGCCCCATCGATCCCAAATATCCCCTCGAAGTATTACCGGGAGCGGGATATCCGGAACGAACCCGTGAGAACGTGATCGACTCCGATGGCACGATTATCCTCTATCGGCAGGAACTGACCGGAGGAACCAGGAGCTCGCAGAAGCTCGCACGCTCTCGTCGCAAGCCTTATTTGTTAATTGACCTGGAATCAACCGAAATCGACGAGGCGGTCGAACGAGCGAGCGACCTGATCTTTGGTGAAGGTCTGTGGAGAATCAACTTTTCCGGTCCTCGCGCTTCAGAGTGGCCCGAGGCTCACGCTCTCGCTTATCAGTTCACGACGGAACTGATTCATCATGTGCGAGGAGAAGATTAAAAAAAGCCAGGAGGTAAATATCCTGTGGCGTTACTCATCTTCGTCAGCGGAATCCGCCAGTCGGCGAAGTTCTTCTCCGGGATCGACACTCTCCATCCCTTGCAGTGCTGAGAGATCTCCTTCCGACTCCAGCACCTCCTTACGATGTTTTCGCATGCGGGTTGCTCCCACCGTTGCCCGATAGACAGACCAGATCACAATCGCGAACATCGCCCCAAAGACAAAAAATAACCATCGGCCCGGATTGCTGGATTCGGTCAACGAAATTGGTTTGGAGGCGGGGGGAGCGGCTGTGATGCGTCGAGCGATAAATAACGGCGTGAGTTGCAGGTCGCTTTTGGCATGATATCCCTGAATCTTGAAAAAATAGCCGGAAAGCCTGACGGGGATCTCCTCTTCAATCAGATCGGCTACCGGTAATTCTTCGTCTCGAAACATTGCCGCAACGCGGTAGGGAATATTGTCCGAGGTGGGAGTGATAATCCAGGCAATGTAATACTCTTCGATGCCATAACCGTTCTGGTTCGCCTGGACTCTCTCCAGCCTTCTCAAGTCACCTTCGATTTCGATGACCTCACCGCGGTAATGATCGGGCGAGGCCATCAATGCCTCTCTCGCAACTTGGGTCTTGGACGCGGCATTCAACTCTTCAAGCGGTACGCGGCTAGCATAACTGATTAACTGAAAGAAACTGTCGGCTTCCTGGCTGCGCACACCGACGGAGTAATCATCGATCGAATGAAACATTTGAGGGTCGAGGGAAACCGACTCGACAGGTGGTGTTTCGGGAAGTATCGGCAGGTCGCTCACACTTTCGGATTCAGAACTCTCGGCCTCCGAGGGAGTTTCCTCCGTCACAGACTCCAATTGCTCAACAGACTCTTCCGACTCCGTTTGAATCGACAGGAATTCATCCATTTCGATTTTCGGAAAGCGGGAGTCCCCCTCGGAGCGAGCTTCCTCGGCTTCTGGTCCGGTCGCTTGTTCCGTAGGATCTTCCGGGAAAATCCGCGCCCAGAATTCCGGTTGCGATGTAATTTTGATCGCCAACAGCACCACCCCCAGAGAAAGCACCATCATCAGCATGCGTACTTGAAATGCACGGTTCATGTAGGGTGGAGAAGGGGGCGATGAGCGAAATTTCATAATCATTCCTTACGGGTCTTCTGATTGTAGATGAGTCGCGAAAGGGACTCAAGCAGCCACATTTTCGGGATGTCACAATCGAACCGCTCAGCACGCTGGCGGATTTCCAATGCGGGGGTTAGCATCGTGAAAGACAATTCCTCCTCCCACCACTGACTTATGGATTGGTCATGTCTTCGCCGAAATTCTGTATCCTCCGAGCACCGGGCACAAACTGTGACGTCGAAACGGCCCGAGCATTTGAGTTAGCCGGTGGAACCGCCGAACGACTTCATCTGTTTCGATTGCTGGAGGATCCCCGGTTGCTGAACGACTACCAGGGGATCTGCATTCCGGGCGGCTTCAGCTACGGTGACGACATCGGCTCGGGAGTCATCTTTTCCCGACAACTGCAATTTCGGCTGAGCGATGCGCTCGCCGGATTTTTGCAAGCCGACAAACTGGCGCTCGGAATCTGCAACGGTTTCCAGGTGTTATTGAAGTCGGGACTCTTACCCAACGGCATCGACAATTTCCCCCCCGCAGAATCGAGTGAACCGGATGCGACCTTGACCTGGAATCTCAACGGCCAATACACGGCGTTATGGGTCAACTTGAAAGTTCGATCGTCGAACTCCGTTTTCCTGCGAGGTCTCGACGAAATTGAAATGCCCATCGCGCACGCCGAGGGACGAATTGCCGTTCGTGACGAGTCCATTCTTTCGAACTGGAAAGAACGCGAACAGATCGCCGTCACTTATCATCCGATGAACTCGACGGCGGATGTCGGCGACGAAATTCTGGAAGAGCCGGTGAACCCCAACGGTTCAATCGCCAACATCGCGGGACTCACCGACCCCACCGGTCGCATTCTGGGACTGATGCCTCACCCCGAACGTTTCCTATTCGCGACCCAGCACCCCCAATGGACCCGAAAAAAACTTTCGGGTGACGGGGCCGGTCTCGAATTATTCAAAAACGCCGTTCAATATTTTTCCTGATCGAATCCGTTGCGAAGAGTGTTTCGGTCGGAACTGTGGAGTCTCCATTTATGGCCCGCCGTAATTTCGACCTCAATCGAAAACTGACCGGCTGGGCGTCTGTTCTCTGTCTGCTGGGGGGACTGATTTGCCTGGCGCTCGGGATGGAGGATGAAATTATCACCGCAGGTCTGATCCGCAACAGTCTGTTTCTGGGAGCATTATGGCTCGCGCTTCCTGCCAAAAATCGCTCTGCCGCCTGGGAAGATGTCTCCTGGTCCGCGGGTTTGTTGTTTATGCTGGCGGCCGTTGGATTTCTCGCTGCCCGCTTCAAGTGGATGGCGATCCCACTCGTTTTCGGACTGGCTCTGTTAATTTATTTTCTGCGCCGCCCGTTGAAATAGAGCGTGTCCCGCGACAACGTTGCGTCAATGACGCAGCAAGTCAGAACGCTACAGTTAAGTTGGATGTGCTCCAACCATTCACCTTCCTGGTCAGTTTCTGTGATTCTCTCTGGAGATTCGGCGGTCAACTGATTCTACTACTCTGGTTGTCATCCTTTTTTCAAAGCCGGAGTTGCCTGTATGTCTTCGTATCATTCCTCGCGACGTCAATTTCTGCAAACTTCTCTGCTCGGAACGGCTGCCCTGACAGTTCCCGACAGCTTGTTCGCGTTGCAAAAATGCACGTCCACCAATGCCTCCCCGATGAAACTCTCTTTGGCCGCCTATTCATTCAATCGCTATTTGCCGAATAGTTGGCGGGGAACGCCGAAGCCGGGATCGACGATGACGCTGCATGACTTCATCGAGTATTGCGGCGAACAGGAGTTGGAAGGGACGGAGTTGACGGGGTATTACTTCCCCGAAAACGTCACCCAGGAATATCTGGAGAAAACCAAACAGTTCGTCAAACAACAGGGATTGGAGATTTCGGGAACGGCGATCGGAAACGATTTTTGTGTTCCGGAAGGGGAAAAGCTCGACTTTGAATTAAATCGCGCCAAACAATGGATCGATAATGCCGCCGTCATGGGGGCGCCCGTCATTCGCGTCTTCGCAGGGAGAGTCCCCAAGGGAGATCGAGAAGAGGCCGCCATCGAGCGTTGTGCCGATACGATGAACAAGGCGCTTGAGTATGCGGCGAAGCGTCGCGTGAAATTGGCTCTGGAAAATCACGGCGGAATTACATCGACCCCCGAGCAAATGATGTCCATCATCGACAAGATCGATTCTTCTCCGTGGTTTGGAATTAACTTCGATAGCGGCAATTTCCAAACCGACGATCCCTACCGCGATCTGGAAAAAATTGCTCCTCTCGCCATCAACGCCCAGATCAAAGTCGCCGTCAGACGGGATGGGAAAAAAGAACCCGCCGACCTGAAACGGATTGTAGGAATTCTGAAGCAGGCAAAATATGAGGGATTCGTCGTCCTCGAGTACGAAGAAAAAGAGAATCCTCGCGAACAGATTCCAGGCTACCTGGCTCAACTGAGAGAATTGATTTACGGCTGACGTTTTCTCTCAAAGCTTTTTCTGAAAACTGTTTACGCCCGCAGTCGATTCGTCTTTTCAGAGTCCGGCAGGGATCCTATACTTCCGCCACTCCGAAGAGCCGCGCTGCGCGGTCTGCGGGTTCATTAGTGATTTTTCGTCGCCGGACGAATCCATAAACGAGGGAAAGGATTCCCATGCGTACCATTGCCATCATGAATCAAAAAGGCGGTGTCGGTAAAACGACGACCAGCGTCAATCTCGCTGCGGGACTTGCCGCCCAGGGACGAAAAGTCTGCCTCGTCGATCTCGACCCCCAGGGACATGCCTCTTTGCACGTCGGTGAGGAGGCCTATAACGGCACGGCGACAATTTACGATGTCTTCGCGGGGACGCGCACGTTCTCGCAGAGTCAAAAGTTGGTCGATTCAAATTTATGGGTGATTCCTTCGAACATCGATCTGGCGGCCGCCGAAGTGGAGCTTTCGGGAGAAGACCGCAAGGAATTTATCCTCAAGGAAGCCATGGCTTCCGACCCTGAGGTCCAGAAACTCGATTATGTGATCTTCGACTGCCCCCCTTCTCTCGGGGTGTTGACGATCAACGCGCTCACCGCCGCAACAGAAGTCTTTATCCCACTGCAACCTCATTTTCTGGCGTTGCAAGGATTGTCAAAACTGTTCGAAACCACGGCCTTGGTCAAACGTCGCCTGAATCGCGATTTATCCGTCTCGGGTGTCGTCTTGTGCCTGTATGAAACAGGAACGCGGCTGGCGCAGGATATTACCGACGATTTGTTTAATTTTCTCTCTCATAGCGAACCGAGTTCGCCGTGGTCCCGAGCCAAAATCTTTGATAGCCGAATCCGACGAAACATCAAACTGGCGGAAGCGCCGAGTTTCGGAAAACCGATTTTCGATTACGAACCTAAATGCGCCGGAGCCATCGATTATAAAAATCTCTCCGATGAAGTGATCGAACAGGAAGCAAACGCGACCAACGATCAATCGGCTCCCGCGGCTGCTGCCGAGTCATCTCACACCGAGCCCTCACTCTCAGGGCCTGAGATGCCGGAAACCTCCGATCTGGAAATTCCGAGCTTTTCCTCGGAAGACAAAGATCTCTCCGATGCCGCTTGAGGCGACAGTTTAGTAAGGATGTCGCCTCAAAAAGTTTGACCTGAGATAGTTCGAGAGCGTACGATGAACGGCACGCCCGTTTATCCCTCGTCGCTCCTCGGATTAAGATTATGGTTTCCCGTAAGGTCTGCATCGCATTTCTGTTGCTCGTCGCGCTGCGTTCGGTTCCCGGTCGAGCGGATGTGACTCAAAAGGAAATCGATGCCGCCATTAGACGTGCCCGCAGCTATGTCGCCGCAAACATCAAGTCCGGGCTACGGGGCGAAGATCTTGCCGTTTATACGCTTGTCAAATCGGGCACACCGGCCAACGACCCGCTGGTGATTCGACACAGTCGTGTCTTCGATGGTTATTTCAAATCCGGCGAATTCGTCAGCGGTCGGGATCACTATTATACCGCTGGTGTGGTTGCTTTGTATTACGATGCTTTGGGAGGCGAGAAGTACAAACAAGAACTCCAGATGATTGCGAAATACGTCCTCAAGGGGCAGCATTCAAATGGAGCCTGGTTTTACCCCGGAAGCCCTCCTAATGCGAATGTCGGAGACACAAGCATCTCACAGTACGCACTGCTCGCGCTGTGGACCGCATCGCGGGCGGGGATCGAAATTCCCGAGGAAGCTTGGGGGAAAGCGGCCGATTGGCTCGCCTCGACACAACTCAATAACGGCGGATTTGTCTATCACCCCGGCGGACAGGACCGGGAGGCCGGCGTCACGAGACCGAGCCTCGTCTCGGCGGGCGGATCGAGTATGGCCCTGTGTATGCGAATGCTTTATCCGCACGGAATCGAGGACGAGGCCGAAGAAGCTCGCAAACCGCTTCCCGCGGAAAAATTCAAAACTTATGGCGGGATTCTGGAAATCGTCGATATCTCAGAACCTTTGGATGAGCCGGTCGAACCTCTTGAAAAAGAAAAGTGGGTTTCCTCGTCAACATTGAAAAAGAAATATGAGCGAAGCCTGGGACTGATTGGAGGCAATTCCAGCATGGGACTCGCAGTTCCAAACTGGCGAATGTATTACCTCTATGGGCTCGAACGCTTTGCGGCTTTTGCAGGCGAGAAACGGATTGGCAGTCGAGACTGGTATCAGTTCGGAGCGGAATTTCTACTCAAAATCCAGGAACCGGATGGGAGTTGGAAGGGAGAGCAAGAGGATCTGATTGGAACCTGTTTCGGGATTCTCTTCTTGACGAAAGCGACCGCCAAAACGATTCGTCCCCCGAAGCCTCCGGAACCAAAAATCGGCAGCGGTCTCCTCGCGGGTGGACGGGGGCTACCGAGCGACCTGCGCGACGTGGAACAAAAAGATGGCAAGATCATGACCAAATCGACCGCCGCTCCGGTCGCCGATCTGTTATCCCAATTGGAATCGAGCGCGACCACCAAATTGATTCCGCTCCAAAAGGAAATTATCGAGCAGGTTCATAAGGGACAGCGAGAGGCGTTGGTCGGTCAAACGGAGCGACTTTTGAAGTTATTGAAGAGTCCCGATCCCGAAGTCCGCAAAATAGCCGTCTGGGCACTCGCTCGTGGAACAGACACGACACAAGCTCCCGTGTTAATCAATTTGATCCGCAACGACCCGCATTTTGATGTTGCCCGGGAAGCCTATGCCGGCCTCTGTATCCTGAGCCGTCGCTTACAGGGAGTGGGATTATCACTGAATCCCTTGAAGGGTCTGAAAGCAGACGACACTGGCAGAGAAGCCAAAGCACGACAATGGCGGGCCGAAGCCGCCAAACGCTGGGAAGATTGGTATCTCACGGTCAGGCCGTATCAGGAACGTGACGATCTCCAGGACCTCAACTAGCAGCGGGCGCTAGAATTGGCTCGATCTACCACCGCTCCACGGGCCCATTCGGCACGCGAATCATGTTGGTGGGAATCCACGATTCCCGTTCTCCGTGACGCTCGCGAATCTGATCGACGATCTCTTCAAATTCCGCCAACGATTCAAAACGCCGGAGTCGATCTTCCAGATCTTCAGGAATACCCAGCTTGGCTCCATACCAACCCGCAAATTTTCGAAACAGAACGCAACTGTAATCGTCGTGCTGTTCGGTCATGAGGGTAAAATGCCGTACGAGAAATTGAATCTTCTCGTCGGCGGTCGGTTCGATCGGCTCTTTTCCCTCGACGACGACCCGTTGTAAATTCCGAAAGATCCAGGGATCCATCATCGCCCCTCGACCGATCGCCACCGCATCGCAACCTGTGACTTCGCGCATGCGAACGGCGTCTTCCACTGAGCGAACATCGCCATTGCCGACGACGGGGATCGAAGTGACCGCCTCTTTGACAGCGGCGATCCCCTCCAGATCGACATCACCGTGAAATCCCTGCGCGCGAGTCCGTCCATGCACGGTGACCGCCGTCACACCGATCTCCTCGAACGCTTTGGCAAGTTGGGGGGCCGTGAGGTTGTCGCGATCCCAGCCGAGACGCATTTTGACGCTGACGGGTAAATCGACCGCCTCGATGACGGCGGAGACAATCTCACACGCCCCCGACGTATCGCACATCATACGAGCGCCGCCCCCCTGGCTGTTAATTTTTGCCATCGGGCAACCCATGTTGATATCGATCGCTTCATAACCATGATCGGCTAACCAGTGAGCCGCTCTGACAAGGTGCTCGTTCACGCCGGAATAGATCTGCACGGTCAGCGGACGGTCGGCAGGAGTCGTCGCGACCAGATCCATCGATTTTTTGCTCTCGGAAATGAGATGCGTGGCGAGAACGAGATCGGTTGTGGCGAGTCCCAAGCCTCCGAGTTCGCGCATGGCGGTCCGAAATGCGAGATGCGTGTATCCCGCCAGCGGAGCGAGAAAATATCGCGATTGCAGAGTCCTTCCTCCCAGAGTAATCGTCGGATCCTCGGTGGACTGCGTTGCGGGAATGTTGGGTAATGAGTTCGACATGCAGATTTCCTGTCTCAATACTTTAAGCAATTGTCGACTTTCTCCATACTGTGATTGTTCATTTCATCGCCGACAGACCCAATTCACTATGTCAGACACACGACAACCGCCGGCCGTTCTAGGAGGAGCCCCCATTTATCCTGCGGGGCCTCCCGACTGGCCCCTGATGGACCCAGAAATCGAACAGGTCTTTGCAGAACTGATTCAAACCGGCGACTGGGGACGTTACCGGGGACCGCACGGCGACCGACTGCGAAGTGCACTGAAAGAGTATCATGGCTGTCGTCACGCGCACCTCTGTTCCAGCGGGACCGCGGCTGTGGAACTGGCCCTGCGCGCGGTGGGGGTTCGTGAAGGGGATGAAGTCGTCATGTCGGCTTACGACTTCAAAGCCAACTTCACCAACATAGCGATGCTGGGGGCCATTCCCGTACTGATCGACCTCCGCCCCGACGATTGGCAAGTGGATGTCGATCAACTCGAAAACGCGATCGGCGAAAAGACCAAAGCCGTCCTCGTCACTCATTTGCACGGCGGACTGGTCGATCTGGAACAGGTACGAGCAATCTGCGAACCGCGCGGAATCCCCGTCATTGAAGATATCTGCCAACTCGAAGGAGCCCGAATTCAAGGACGCATCGCCGGGATGGGAGGAGATATCGGCGTGCTGAGTTTCGGCGGCAGTAAACTTCTCTCCGCCGGAAGAGGGGGAGCCGTCATCACGAACAGCGACGAGTATCAACAACGCATCACCATTTTTACCGAACGGGGAAACGATCTCTCGCCTCTGTCGGAAATGCAGGCGGCCATCCTGCTCCCGCAACTCCAGCAACTCGATCAGCGCACGAAAATCAGACTCGACACCGCACAGCGTTTGTTTGCAGAGTTGGAGACTTGTGCCGGACTCCCCCCCATCAGGACAAACTTGCGGGATTCTTTTCCCGGTTATTACAAAGTCGGATTTCAATACGATCCCTCGGAATTTAACGGGCTGTCGCGCGATCAATTTTCTCAAGCCATGATTGCCGAAGGATTCGCCGTCCATCCCGGTTTTCGCAGTCTGCATAAAATCCACAGCAAACGACGCTATCGGGCTCCGGCTCCACTGAGAGTCGCCGATCTGGCGGACGAAAACGTTCTCGTCCTGCATCACCCCATTTTGCTGGAGCAATCAGACTGGCAAACCGGTTTTGCCCAGGCGGTGGACAAAATCCGTCAGTTTTCCGATGATCTTCTTTCTCTTGCGGAAATACCCCCTAAGAACGATCGAAACTAATGGACTACGCGACAAAATTTGAAGAAGGCCTGGAGTACGAGGCTTTTCTGGACAAATACGCCACCCCGGAACAATTGGAAAAATGGAATCACTTTTTCAACGCCGTCTCGCTCAATGATGCCCAACAGCAGCTGCTCTCGGGCTTCACGCGCGAGATGAAAGTGATCGTGATGGCGGGCGCCTGGTGCGGCGATTGCGTCAACCAATGCCCCATCTTCCATCTCTTCGCGAAAGCGACCGATCAAATCCAGCTTCGTTTTTTCGATCGGGACGATCATCCCGATCTCGCACAGGAATTACAAACTTGCGGTGCGGCGCGAGTTCCCGCAGTGCTCTTTTTAAGTGAGGACAATTTTGTCTGCGGGCGAGCCGGTGATCGAACGCTTTCGAAATATCGGAACATGGTTCAAGGCCTCGAAGGGGCGGCGTGCTCCTCGGGCATTGCGATACCGGGCGACGAACTGACGGCAGCCGTCATCCAGGATTGGCTCGACGAGTTCGAACGGATCCAGTGGATGCTGAGAACTTCAGGACGTCTGCGGAAACTTCACGGCGATTGAGCAAGATTCATCCTGCGGGAGAAACACGATGCAACAATTGCTGGCGATCGGATTGGGGGGCTGCTGCGGAGCGCTCGCTCGTCACGGCTTCAATCTGGCACTCAAAAAATACGCCGACTTTCCCTGGAGCACTTTCGCCGCCAACATGACCGGGTGTCTGCTCATCGGCATCATGATGGCGCTGATTCTCGATCGCAAATTCACCTCGGAAGCGGGAACCGCCTTTCTGGTCACCGGTTTTCTCGGTTCTTTGACGACCTTTTCAACCTTCAGCTTTCAGACCATCGAGTTGCTACAGGCGAATCGCCTCGGAGCCGCCGCCGGCAATGTTTTGCTGAACGTCCTCATCGGCCTGACAGCCGTTTTTGTGGGGATGAAACTGGTTCGAGTCTTTTTTCCTGCGGCGTGATGGATTTGCTCACAGCAGCTGGGTGGCTGGGGACGAACGAAGTGAGCCCCCAGAAAAGTGAGAACACGGATGAAACGGAAGAAAACGGAGGCTCACGGATAATGAGTTATTTTGGGTCAACCCGCGAAGACGCCAAGAGAAGTAGTGGGAATATGGTGAGATGGGGCAAGCTATACAATTCAAGACACTGCAACACTGTCTCTACTACGAACCATAATTCAGCTTTTCGTGTCCTGCTGACGTGATACTACGCAGAGTGCATTGTTCATCAAACTGGCACAAACTTCAACAACCCAGAGAAGCGGTCTACGCACATGAGCATTGAAACATTTTCATGGTCAGATCTGGGATATAAAAAAATTCCGGACGAACTTCTGAATAACCCAAAACTAAATACACTGAGATGCTTAGAGCGCATGAAGATTAATTGTAGCGGTAGCCGCAGTGCCTCAAGTAGTTCCGA
>JABURQ010000129.1 GCA_014762625.1 Planctomycetaceae bacterium
ATCCCCCCCTTGTGACCGCCGAAGGGGATTGGATTGAAGGTTCGACCGTAGGCGATGATCGGCTGTCCCAACGCATCGGGGAGGGGGTTCCGGGGGTGGGGAATCGCCACGCCATTTTCAAAAGCGGTCGTCATCACCTCTTCACGATCCTGGATCGCTTTCAGCACTGTCGCGGGCTCCCAAATTTGCCACGTCCGTCCAGCGACTTCCACCAGCGACTCAAGGACCGAACGCTTAGTTCGGGCTTGCAGCGGGATCTCCATCGTCTCGACGCTCATCACCTGACTCACGGGGTAATCAACATCAAGCTCGAGCGATTTCTGCTGCGTCTCGATCGCAGCCAGTTCGGGATCGGAAAATTCTCGCATTTCCCGCTCCAGCCACTGCGTGATCTCCGCTTGAGAGAAGATCCAGTCCTCGCCCACTTTTCGCCCCGGAATGCGCCCGCGCTGGACCAGTTTTTCCAGCTCACGACGATCCCGTCCAAGATGGTGGGACAATTCTTCAAGATTGAACGTCTCGTGGGACATGAGGCAACTCGGCAGGGCAGGGAGGATGGAAGGAGAGATCGATTATTAAAATCGATCGCGGCCCCCTAATCTACCAGAGAAGCCGATCGGAATCAGCGCCGAACCGCCAGCGTCCGACTCATTTGCTCCCGACAAGTTTGCAACATGTCCGGGTAGTTCCGCTGCCAGACCTCACGCGACCAGATATCGAGTTCAAAGAAACCGTCATAGTCGGCGTCTAGAAGCGCCTGCACGATGGAAGAGAGGGGAAGCTCCCCTTCGCCGGGCAGTTGTTGATCCCATTCGCATTGCGGCTGAGCCAGGCGATCGCTGATTTGGACGCTGGCAATCTGTGGTGCGAGTCGCGGGATTCGTAAGAGAGACTGATACTGGTCCCCCACGTGAAATGTTCCGAACGCCATCTTCAGCCAGGGGTGATCGCATTCCTCGATTAGCTCGAAAGTCTCCTGCAGCGAATGCAGAAAGCTCCAGTTTCGACTGTAAACAGGATGCATCGGTTTCAACGCCAGGGTGACACGCATTTCCGCAGCCGTATCGGCCAATCGTAACAGGGCCGATTTCAGCAATCGCCGCGAATGATTGCGAGTATGACCGGCGCGCGGCCCGGAGTAAATCGTCAACGAATGGGCGTCGAGTCGTCCCGCGAGTTCCAAAGCATCGGCGGTGTCGATGACCGAATCGCGTAGCGAATGACCGTTTGCTCCCGTGAATCCACCGGAAGGACCAATGCTCGAAACCTGCAACCCCGAGTCGTGGATCAGGTCGATGGCACGTTCTTCGCCGAACTCGATGATGCGCGGCATCCAAAGGCTGACAGCACCGAAGCCGAAGTCTTTGCAATGCGCCACCAGATCGGGAAGAGACCAGTGAAAAGTCGTGACTTGAGAAATCGAAAGCCGAGGCAATTCATTCATAAGAGGGTATATAGCTTTTTATTGAGATCGTGGAAATATGGAATTCAGAAAGTAAAGACAGAATCCACTAGCAGGTATTTTCCATGCATTCCCAAAGGGTCTCAAAAAACTTTACGCGAGAGATGTTTTGATTGAGAGAAATCACTTCACCACAGGTCGAGTCAAACATTCCTGAGTCGTTCCAATGAATCAACAAGAAACAAGAGACACGCACGAAAAGATCCGCACGTACGAGCATGCATTCTCCAAGAGATACGGAAACGCAACTAGCTCGAGTTTTCAGCGGCTCCCAAGTCGGACGTGAATCTTCCGTCAGCAGCGGATTCAGAATCGTGACTCGGTTGGTAACAGGTTTCAATCAAACAAGCTATTGAACGGGAATCGCCCGCTCTATGATTCTCAAAGCAAAGCTCTGATGAGGGCATGGATCACTCCATAGGATTGTCTAGGGGGAGTGCGACGAAACGATCATCGAACACAACTTGAACGTTCTTCGCAGTGTGTATCTAAGCAAAGAGATCTCGGAAACGCAAACCGTAATTGTCACATTCATACGGAGTTTTTGAAGTCCATAAAAACCTGTGGAATTCCAATTGACAGACCACTCAAAAGTTCTCCGAAATCCTGGAAACGACGCGTCCCAATCGTCTCATCATCTCCTCCTTACATTCCATCAAGCCTCAGCAATCGACACTGCTTCACTCACCCGAAAAGCTCCTTCGTAGATCGCGCGTCCGGTGATCGCGCCGGTCAAATTGGGATGTTCGAGATGAACTTGTTTCAATCGGCGAATGTCGTCGAGCGATGTTACGCCCCCCGACGCAATCACTTTCAATCCAAGTTCCGCCAGCTCGATCATGTCGGCGATCGTTTGCTCGTCGACTCCCTGCATCATCCCGTCGTTGGCAATGTTGGTATAGATGACGGCGGGCAGATCGAGATCGACATATTGTTTCGCCAGATCGATCGCGGAGGTTTGTGAAACGTCGAGCCATCCTTCAGTCGCCACCATTGAATCTTTAGCATCGAGACCGAGACAGAGCTGCCCCGGATATTTCGCGGCCATCTCTCGAAACCATTCCGGATCTTTCAAAGCAGCCGTTCCCACGATCACTCGCGACACGCCAATCTCTTCCAGCAATAATCGAATCGATTCCTCGTTCCGAATTCCGCCTCCTAACTGGCAAGGGATGCTCAGCGCTTTCACAATCTCGCCGACCACTTCGTGATTGACGGGCTGGCCGACTTTCGCCCCATCGAGATCGACGAGGTGCAGGATGTCCGCCCCTTGCGACTGCCACTGTTCCGCCATCGCCACAGGATCGTCGCTGAAGATCGTTTCCTGATTGTAGTCACCTTGTCGCAGTCGGACGCATTTGCCGTCGCGAAGATCGATCGCGGGAAGAATATCCATAATTGAGTTTTCTGAAGTTGCAAAGTTTGATGGATCGGGAAGACAGTTGGAACAATCAGCAAAGTTCACAGCTTGCCGAAATTATCGAGCAGTTTCAGCCCTACGCGCTGGCTCTTTTCGGGATGAAATTGGGTGGCGAACAGGTTCTCGCGCTGAATCATGGCACAAAATTCCACGCCGTGTTCGCAGGTGGCAGCGATCGCTTCAGACTGTTCGGGTACGACGTAATAACTGTGGACGAAGTAGAAGTGAGCCTCCTCGGGAATTCCGGCCATTAGCGGGCTTTCCTGTTTCATTTGCAGTTTGTTCCAGCCCATGTGGGGAACCTTGAGTCCCGGTTGGGGGGGAAAGCGAACCACTTCACCCGGCACGATCCCCAAGCCTTCGTACTCGCCATCTTCATAGCTGCGATCGAACAGGAGCTGCAGCCCCAGGCAGATACCCAATAAAGGCTTGCCGGCATCAATGTGAGTTTTAATCGGTTCGACAAATTCCTGTTCTTTCAAATGCGAAATGGCATCCCGAAAAGCCCCCACACCGGGGAGAATTAATTTCTCCGCCGCAGCGATCTCCTCGGCGCGAGAAGAAATCCGGGCTTCATAGCCGAGTCGTTCGCACGCTTTTTGAACGCTCCGCAAATTGCCCATGCCGTAATCAATTATGGTAATCATCTTTGGAAATCAGCTTTCTGAAATTGAATCTCTGGTGACCGATGCTCTTGGAGACACGACACGTCCTGTCGCGGTTCCCGGCGTGATCCGTTCTTACAGTCAGCGGAAAGGTCCCCCTGGGGGAGGGGGGGTCCGCCAGCGTTTCTCGTGGAGCGTCCCCTGTCCGGCATCGATTCCGGGCCAGTCGTTCGTTGTCTCGCGCCAGCGTCCCTGTCGACGGTCGTGATTTTCGGAATAGAGGTATCCCAGTTGATCGGCCGAAGTCCACTCTTCATACCACCAGTCCTCATCATCTTCGATGCCGAGTAGCCGTTTGATCGCTTGAATCAGAGACAGGCAAGCCGCCAACAGAATCGTTCCGATCACCGCCATCACCGGAACGAGTAGTCCCGTGGAAAAAATTCTCTCCCAGAACGGCCACAGTTCCCGGAAAAAGAGAACCACCACCAGAGCGGCGAGGCTCAGATAGGGACCGTAGGGAATCTCGCGCGGCCTGTAGGAAATCGCGGAAATCAAAATCACGACCAACGCACAAAGCGGAGCGAGAAAGAAGACCATGACGACCGGTTGCCAGCCGAGGAAACTCCCGATCATCGCCATCAGAATCACATCACCGAACCCCATCGCTTCCCGCTTCAGCACCCAGTGCCCGATGAGCCGTACTCCCCAGATCAATCCCCCCCCCGACGAGAAAGCCCGCCACGCTCACCGCCAAACCGTGGAGATGAGGAAACACGATCGTCCATTCGGGGACCGTCACATCCGCCGCCATCCATTGCCAGGACTCGGGAAACAATGACATAAATGCTCGGGCCAGCGAGGGATCCTGAAACCAGACCGGAACCAGATGAACGTGACCGATGGCCGCGCCTCCGAGCACTCCCACCACCATCGCCGGAACCGTCGACCCATCCGGAATAATTTTCAGATCCCAGTCGATCAACGAGGCGACCAGCAACGCCTCCACCAACACGAGGTGATACAGGTATCTCAGGTTCATATGCAATTCCGACGACCAGTCCTCCACAATTTGCGGGCCGAGAGGTGTGTAGAGATGGCTCTCTTCGATCGTCGCCAGATAATCAGCCGGCACTTCCATCACATACAGCCCCACAAACAACAGACCGTTCAATAATTCGACGAGCGGGTAGCGGGGCGAAATCGACAGACCACAGTTCCGACATTTCCCCCCCAGCATCAGCCAGCCGAGAATCGGCACATTATCGCGAGGGGAGATCTTCTGTTTGCAGCGAGGACAAAACGAAGGAGGCGTATGGATTCCTTTCAATTGATCCCACAGACGATCGTGTTGTGGAAACCGATACACGCAGACGTTCAGAAAACTCCCGATGCAACAACCGAATAGAAACAGGAAAGTCAAAACTATCCACAACGGCAAATCAAACGGCGTCATGACGGGAAGTCCTCCCGTCCGCGCAACCGCCGGGACAGTTCGTTCACAATTTCTGGAAGTTCCTGCCCCTGTGTCTCCAGGATCAAATCCGCCGCTTCCCGATAAATCGGCTCGCGTTGAGTGAGTAGAGTCTGAACCTCTTCCAGTCCTCCCCGATCCGTTAAATCAGGACGTCGTTCTCCCGTGGTGTCATCGGCGTGGATGCGAGCGTAAAGAGTCTCCGCAGGCGCGGTCAGCCAGACCACCGGACCCGCGTCCTGAAATCGGGTGCGGGTCGTCTCCCGCAAAACCGCTCCGCCGCCGGCTGCCAGGACCAAACGATCCCGCCGGACGAGGTCGGCAAGAGTCTCTTCTTCCAGATCTCGAAACGCATCTTCCCCGTCAGTAGCGAAGATTTCGCGGATCGACTTTCCGGCGCGCGTTTCCAACTCGACGTCGGCATCGCAAAAGCTCCAGGATAACTGCTGTGCGAGCAGACGTCCCACGGAGCTTTTCCCGCACCCGCGATAGCCAATCAAGGTGACAACCATGGCGAGGAATTAGCTTTCGTAATTGACGGGGGAAATCGTTTTACGGACGGTGGAACGCAGATGCTCCAGATCGGGAGCGATCCCGGTGAATTTTTCGAATTGTTCGGCGGCCTGTCGAGCAAACATCTCGATTCCCGAAACCGTACGACAGCCTCGTTCCCGGGCCTGTTTGATCAGAAGCGTGTTTTCGGGATTGTACACGGTATCAAAGACGAGAATGTTTTCGCTCATCCAGTTTTGCGGAAAGGGCGTCTCGTCCATATCGGGATACATTCCAACCGGCGTGCAATTCACGAGTATGTCCCGATAATCTTTCCCGCGATGTTCCCAACGGACAAACTGACATCCGAGCTCGCCCGCCAGTGTCTCCGCTTTCGAATTGGTTCGATTGGCGATCGTGACGAACGCTCCCTCCTCCAGCAACCCATACACGATCGCGCGGGCCGCTCCTCCCGCTCCCAGCACGATCGTATTTTTCCCCCGCAGGCTGACTCCTTCGGGGAGCGCCGCTTTGAGGCTGTCGATGGCGGCTTTGCTATCGGTGTTGGTGGCGTGCCAGAGACCGTCGGCGGTTTTGAACAGCGTGTTCGCGGCCCCGATTTTCTCGACGGAGCCATCCGGCTCGTCGGCAAATTCGTAGGCAGCCTTCTTATGCGGAATGGTCACCGAATACCCGCGAATTCCCAACCAGTCCAGATCCTCAAGAGACTCCCGGAACGAATCGCGCGGGATTCTGATCGGTAGGTAAACCGCATCGACGTTGTGATGCTCGAACGCTTTATTGTGGAGCAGGGGACTGAGAGAATGACCGATCGGGTCTCCGAGAACCGCAAAGACCTGCGTCTGCTCGCCGATCTGATCGTAGCGATAAAGGTCTTTCATCTGCGAAAACGGCAACTGCCCCGGAGCCATCACACGCTCGCCGTCAAAGGTCGCATATGTGAACGGGGCGCCGTATTTTCCACACAGCAAGCGGCTCGGCAATCCAAACTCTCCCATGCAGAATCCGAGGGTCGGGACCTCAGACGCAGCGACCAACTCCAGCATCCGCGCACAATCCGAAGGGGAGTTCGCCATCGTCACAATTTTGATGATATCCGGATCGAGCTTTGCCATCGCGGCATGTCGTTCTTCCAGATCGTCGGGAGTTTCTTCAAAGTTGTGGTGACTGACGATTCTCTTCGTGTCGCCGAAGCGAGGAACCGATCCCGCAATATCATCTTCGAGATCAACATAATCCACACCGCTGACGATCGCCGTCCGCAGCAAGGTCAAACGAGCGTCCTCTTGCCAACGCCAGCGACCTCGATCCTGTTTTCGGCGACAGGTGACCACCACGGGTGTGGGGCGTTCATCGATCAGACGTTTCAGATCGGGTAGCCGGGAGAGATAATCGAGACGCAGCTCCACCAGCTCCGCCCCCTGATCGGCTAAAGCACGGTGTTCCAGAATCATCATTTTGTGGCGAGTACGGCCGATACTGACGCAAATCATGACAGACTAATCTTGGGAGAGGAACGCGAATGGAAGACTGGCCACTATTGTACGGCCCCTGGCGGCTCTCTGCACCCTTACCGGATGGAATTACGCCCCCAGGCGTCCGAATTGTTTGTCGAGTTGCTCTTGAGTGAGAACCATCGCGGTCGGGCGACCGTGTGGGCAGTGGTGGGCGTCATCCACCAAATCCCGCTTCGCCAGCAGACTCTCAATCTCCTCGGGAGAGAGTCTTTGTCCCGCTTTGACGGCCGCTTTGCACGACATCATATGCAATAACGAATCGATCAGATCGCGTCGACTCGGCTTGCGTCCGGGAGTGTCGAGTTCGATCACCAGATCGCGTAATACCTGGGCGTGATCGGCTTTCTGCAACATCACCGGATATCGATTGACGAGTATCGTGTTCCCCCCGAACTCTTCCAGACCGTATCCGAATTCTCCAATCAGTTCTTGATGATCGAGCAGGACGCCGGCTTCGTCGGCGCTCAATTCGATCGTTAGCGGCATCAGCAACTGCTGCGATTCGACCTTACCTTCTAAGACGCGCGGGCGAAGATGTTCATACATGATCCGCTCGTGGAGGGCATGTTGATCGATGATCATCACGCCGCTCGGATCGTCGACGAGCAGATAACAATCCATCACCTGCATCGCGCGAACTTCTCCGCCGAGATACGCTTGCGGCGGCGATTCGGGAGAAGAGTGAATTGATGAAGTCTCGCCTCTGGAGGGGGCCTCGGCTGTCTCTTCCTGTGAGTGGGTTGTGAAGGGGTTGGCGGCGGAGTCGCTCGTCTGGGGGAGGGACGGAATCTGAGCCGGAGCCACCGGCTGAGGCTTGATGCCCGCGAATTCTGATTCCGCTTGCTGGAGTTGGTCTTTCGCCCAATGGGTTAACTCCAGTTTCAATTGCTGTTGCTCGGGGGTCTCTTCGTGCGGGGCGGACGGCTTGCCGGCCGGGCCCGACATCGATCCATTCAGATCCATCCCCAGAAAAGTATCCCGGATCGTGGACAAAACCAGGCGATAAATCTGCTGCGAATCCTGGAAACGAACTTCCCATTTACTCGGATGCACATTGACATCGACTTGATCGCTTGGCATTTCCAGAAAGAGAAACACAATCGGTTGGCGTCCGACCATCACGAGCCCGCGGTACGCTTCCGAAATCGCGGCCTGCACGGTTCGGTCCTGAATCCAGCGGCCGTTCAGGAACAGGTACTGTCCCTTCCGGTTCGCTTTGTTCTGGCTCGGGTGAGCCGCATATCCCCACAGCTTCATGCCTCCCAGTTCGCCATCCACCCGAATCAACTGCGACGTCAGTTCGTTGCCGTAGAACATCCGCAACCGTTCCAGCAGATTGTCGGTCGCGGGAAGTTCGTACGACACCTTGTTCTGATGTCGGAGGACCATATGCAAATTCGGTCGGGCCAACGCCACGCGCGTAAAATATTCGGTCGCGTGAGCGTATTCGGTCGCTTTGGTTTTGAGAAACTTGCGACGAACGGGGGTGTTGTGAAATAACTGTCGAACTTCGATGGAAGTGCCGCAAGGGCCCCCGGCCGGAATCACCGCCCCCACTTTTCCCCCCTCGACTTTCAGTTCGTAGGCGGATTCAGAATCGGCCTGTCGACTGCGGAGACGGAACTTACTCACCGAAGCAATCGAGGCGAGCGCTTCGCCGCGAAAGCCCATCGTATGCACCGAAAACAGATCATTGTCCGAGACGATCTTACTCGTCGCGTGCGATGAGACCGCCAGCATGAAATCGTCGGGATGGATTCCTTCTCCGTCATCGACGACGCGAATCAGCTCCGCACCACCATCGATCAAGTCCACTTCAATCCGGGTCGCCAGCGCATCGGCGGAGTTTTCGAGCAACTCCTTCACGACGGAAGCAGGGCGTTCGATCACTTCGCCGGCAGCGATCTTGTTAATCACCGTGGCATCGAGTTGTCGGATTCTCTGTCCGACTGTGGTACTCATCGGAACGCTCCGTCGTTTCGTCTCCAGGTTTCAAATGCGGTCGAACTCGCTTCCGCCCCGCGTCTGCCTGCATCTTAACCCTGAGATCGCATAGTACAATGCGATCGTCGAAATTCGTGATGATGATTACTCGTTATTCTTCGCGGCTCGACGAGCTTTAATCTCGGCAATAATCGCTTCGTCGAGTTCTTTCAGTCCCTCGCGGGGATTGACGCTATAGAAGCCGACTTTGTAATGACGGATTTTTCCGTCGGCACCGATCACGACCCACAGCGGCAGTTTCGCTCCACTTTCTCGCGGATCGCCGAATTGTTTCAGCAGCGAACCGTTATCGCGAACGATGTCGTAGCCGACGTTCATAAACTTGACCAACTTCTTGACGTTCAGCATCATTCGCCGACTTGCCTTCGGATCGGCGAATTCCGGATTGACGGCGACCCCCAGAAATTTCACCCCCAGCTTCCCCCGTTTGCCGTCCAGAAAATCGAGATACCCAATCTGCCCGTACGGTTCCTGAATCGGATCGTCGTGATATTTCCAAAAGTGGAGCACGATCACCTGATCCTCGAGTTCGGAGGAGGGGAGGGGGTCCCCGTTGAGTAACGTCAGGTCCAGCTCCGGAGCCGTTTGACCGATTTGTTGAGCTGCCAGCTTCTCGATGCTCGAACTTCGCTCCTGCTGTGTTTTCAGGTCACGATGTATTTCGATGGTCAGCGGTTGCAACGGCGTATTTTCGGTCACCTCATCCAGCTTGGGAAGAACCGTTTCGACGACCGCAATTTGTTGTGCGCTCAATTCAGGACGTACCGCATCCGGATCGCGTGCCAGTTCTTTCTGAAGTTCGGCGAGATGTCCCAGTGAGGTTCGCACATCACCCCGCACCGTTTCAGACAGCAGATTGGCATCCGCACGTTTCAGCGTCATGGCAAACTCGTCTCCTCGGCCGAGGAAAAGCTTGATCTCCGCCTGTTGTAGCAGTCCGGTTGCGGGATCGTACTGCAATTTCTGGGCACGACCGAAATTCGAATTCACCAAAACCGTCAAGGAAGGTTGATCTTGAAACTTCTCGGATCCTTCCTGAACTTCATAACGCCGACGATCGACCGTCCAGGATTTCCCAGACTTGCGCTGATCGGGCGTCAGGTAGAGCGGCGGCAAAGGAATCGGCCAGGGAACATTATCGTACTGATAGAGCAATCCCGCCGATCGAGCCGGTTGGTTCCCCGCCGCAGAAACCGACCATCCAAAGGATTCCGGCCACTGCCAGCCCTCCGTATCTTCAACACGCCAGAATAAGGAATCGAGATTCTGCTCGGACGATTCCACCAGGGCCAGCAGACCGAACGTTTTGACCAGTTCCGGATCCTCGCCTCGCTTTCGATTGGAAAGAGTGCCCCGATATTGCAGCTCGCGCATTTCTTCTGCGGTGGCGGGTGAGAGAGCGATCGCAGAGAGACACGAAATCGCGACGAAAATGAGAATACACGGGCGGGAGATGATTTTCATGGAGAGATCCGATTGCAATAAAGCACGAGTAGGGCAGGGGGAACGTATTATTCCTTAACCAAAGCTTAAAGAGCAACCCGTTGACAGTCCAGAGGCGAGGATCTAGTCTGACGCAATAATCTCAGTGCAGTGATGAGCATTCCTTCATCGCTGTGAACCCCTTCTCTGATCTCGATGAAGTCATTTCCATGAAAATCCACAATCGCTCAATCTGTTTGTCGGGATGTCTCTATTCAATCCTCTTCTGTTTTCTTCTTCTGAATCCTGGTGCAGGAACTGCTCAGGAAACAAATGAAGAACCACCGGAACAGGTGATTGTGGAACGCGAAACGCTGACGACGATCGACGCGGCAAAATATCAAATTCCCATTCAGCTTCGTCCCTCCAAATTTGTGACCGTCGTCTCTCCCCGAAACGGCGTTATCGATTCGCTCAGTCTGAAAACGGGCGACACGCTGACGTCTCAATCCGAACTGTTTCATCTCGAAAATGGACTTGAAGCCTTGCAAGTCAAACGAGCCGAGGCCCAGGTCGAACTTCAGCAATTAAAACTCGATCAAGCCAAAAAGGCGAACGACGCCGAGGCTGTCGCCCTGGCGGAACTCGAACTGAAAGTCGCTTCCACCGACCTGGAAATCGCGAATGCCCGGTTGGAAGCGACGACGCGTCGCGCGGAGTGGGAAGCGGAAGTCTTTCGCGTTTACGCGGTCGAAGGACAGTTTGTCAGCGCGAATCAAAAAGTCATCGACATCGGAGATCCTGAAATCATGGTCGTGGAGATTCCCATGAATCGGGAAGACGCGAAAGAGGGGGAGAGCGTCAGCTTCAAAGTCGAAGACCTGGACGTTCAGGGGAAGATCGTCAGTGTATTACCTCCCGCGGAACGATTCGAGCCGCTGCGAGACCTGTACGATTCGCTGACCTCCGCGGTCGTCGAAATTGAAAATCGATCCCGCCGCTATCATACCGGCCAAGCGGTCTACGTTCCGCAAATTCCTCGTTACGCCGTCGCGGAAGTCGCCAATTCCGCCATCACCGCCGGGGAAGAAGGGCAGCGTAAAGTTCAGGTCATTCGTGAAAATGTGGTCCGCACGATTCCGGTCGATGTCCTCGCCCCCATCGGAGCCGAACGGTCCTATATCTCCGGCCCGTTCCAGGAGAAGGACGAAATCATTCTTTCGACCTCTCAACCTCTCGAGGACGGCACGCAGCTCGCTCCGAAAGTGGCCGGCGAAGGAACTCGGAACGGAACGGGAGTTCCGGGACGAACGCAACCTCGAACCAGTCCGGCGAACAGCTTTTGAACCGTTTCTACGAGGCAAAAGAACTGCGATTGTAGCGCCGAGCTGTTCCGTAGGCGACAAAAACGTTGTAAAACGCCATCCGCCCCTGTTTTCGCCATTTCCTCTTTTTTGGCGGAAACTTCGGAACATTTCTTCATTGAACCGGTCGATCCTCTACAATGGAGAATGCACAATTGAGTGCCTGAAATGCATCTTCATCCGAATCATAGAGGCGAGACTGTGGCTGAAGAAAAAGACGTTCAAGAGAATAAAATTGGAAATTACGAACTGCTCGATGTGATTTCCGGCGGGACTTCCTGTCAAATCTGGGAAGTGAGCGACGGTAATCAGACTTGGGCGATGAAAACTCTCCTTGAGGAAAAGCTGGGAGAATCCGAGGAACGGAACGCACTCCGTCACGAAGGAAAAATCCTTCAAATGATGACGCATCCCTCGTTCGTCGCCTATCGCGATATGGAGATCGGCAAAAAAGCCTCCTATATCGTCATGGAATACTTTCGAGGGCCGAATCTGAAATCGTCTCTGAAAATCAATCGCCACGCTCTCCACGCTCAACTCGAACGACTCCTCGAGCAACTCTGTCTCGGGCTGGGTTACATGCACGAACAAGGGCTCGTCCATCGTGATATCAAACCCGATAACGTTCTCTTCTCCAAATCGGGCGAACTGAAGATCATCGATTTCTCGCTCACGATGAAATTTAAAACAGGGATCGCGGCGTCGATCTCCGGAAAAATGAAATCGATTCAGGGAACCCGGACATATATCGCCCCCGAAACCATCCAGAAAAAACAACCCACTCCCCAAACCGATATGTATTCGATGGGGATCACACTCTACGAAGTGTTGACCGGTAAAACGCCGTTTGCCGGCGCCTCTCCGAACGATCTCCTGCTCAAACATCTGATGGATCCGCCGGTTCCCCCTTCGGTCCACGAACCGAACGTTGCGCCGGAACTGGACGAATTCGTGTTGAAGCTACTGGCGAAGAAGCCCAAAAATCGCTTTTCCGATATGAGCGAAGCCTACACCGAGTTGCGTTCCATTAAACTCTTTAAAGAAGATCCCCAGACTTTGACCGATCGGAAAAAAGCGGAGGAAGAAGACAAACGAAACGTCTCGTACGAGGAAGTTCTCGATTCGAGACGAGATGCCGAACGGACCGCCGCGGGGATCAAGCTCCCGCCGAAACCGAAGAAAAAAGTCCCCAAAGTCTCTCCGAAAAAAGAGGAGCCGAAAACTCCCGAACCGGCCGCTCAACAGCAGCCTCAACAACCCATGCCACAATTCCCGCCCGGCTATCAAATGCCCCCGCCGGGATACGCACCGCAATCGATGCCACCGGGAATGATGCCCTATCCGATGCCCCCCGGTGGACAACCTCAATGGGGCGGACAACAGCCCATGCCCCCCGGCTATCCACAGCAAATGCCTCCTCAACCCGGCGCGCCGTATCCGGGCCAGCAACAACCGCCTCCACAGCAGGGAGGTCAGCCGGCCCCACCCGCCGAACAGCAA
>JABURQ010000192.1 GCA_014762625.1 Planctomycetaceae bacterium
TTTCCAGCAGCCAGATGCCCCGCTTCAGCGGATGCGAATCATTGCCATCGGAATTCATCGCCAGCAGTCCCGCCTGCGTCAATAATCCGCCGCGAGGGAGTTCTGCTGAGACGGGTACTTTGCGAAAGTGATTTCCGTAGACCGGTTCCGCGAGGCCGTAATGCCGGGCCAGCCGTTCGTTGACCATCACGTAGTCAGCATGAATGAAATCGATGATGCTGCGATCGTGGTGCAGGACTTCCTCGAAGAGCGCGATCGGCTCCTCCTGCATCGCTTCCTTCAGAAACGGATCGAATTGCCGATACGCTTTCTTGTCAACCTGGAGATAGTCAAGCAACTCCATCCCCAGCCACTGGCGGACGAACTGTTCCGAGAAACGTTCGGCTCGCGGGTCGGCCAGCATCCGTTCGGTCTGACTGATCAGCACCTGCGGGTTCTTCAGTTTTCCCTGATCGGCGAGGCTCATTAATTCGTCATCGGGTAGACTGCACCAGAGAAACATCGCCAGCCGCGTCGCCAGTTCATAATCGTTCAATGGAGCCGATTCATCAGACTGCACGAGATATAGAAAGTTGGGGGACGACAAAACCGCCGCCAGCGTTTCGATCATCGGTTCCTGGAAATTGTCAAACGCCGGCCGCAGTTTCTGGAACAGAGCCAGTTTGCGGTCGAGTTCCTCCTCAGAGATTGGCCTGCGCCAGGCGCGCCTCATGAACGGCTGAAGCACTTCGCGGGCGTAAACAACTTCATCGTTTTTGTGTGGACTCTCGGGAAACACGCGACGATGAGTTTCCGTCGGCCACTGTTTGTAATACGGGGCAATCACTTCGAGATATTCGATCTGTATGTCGGCCCGCTCCCGCAATCCGCCGTTCTGATGGACGTTCTGGAAGACGAGGTATTCGGTCGGATTCGGATAGCCGCCGACTTCATATTCGGTACGGAACGGGTTCCGGATCACTTCGCTCAGGGGGATTTTCCATTCGTACCAGGCCGGGGTCTCGGGCGAAGCCATGATCGCCTGATCCTCGCCCACCTGCTCGAACGCATGCGAGTTGTTACTCGCCTGATGGCCGTAAGAAAGCCGTAGCGTCGGGAAGCTGGCCTCGTTGGCGACCGCTTTCGATGCCCGCACTCTCACCAGAGCCGTCCCTCCTGCCGGAAGAAAATTGCCGAGGTCAATGTTTTGTCGGCTCCCCGCCGGTAGCACCAATCGTTCGTTCGAGAGCGGCGGAACGTTGGTCCGGGTTTTGTTCGGGAAGAGACTAAATTGCCCGTTGCGATAATTGTATTTCCCGTTGACTCCCTTGCCGGTCTCCAGGTTGATGAAATGAGGACGCCGGGTGTTGAACTTCTCCGGCTCGGCAAACCCGCCCATTTTTTCACCGGCCGTCCGCATGCTGATGCCGTAATAAATTTGTTCCGGCTCTTCTCCCGAGACGGTCGCTTTCTGAAGCGCGATGCGTGCGGCGTTGCGATACGTTTCAAACTGTCTCGCCGAGAGATGCAACATCTCCGAACTGTTTTTGAAGCCCTCTTCCGACGCGGTTTCAGGCGGCAGGTTATTGGCAAAATCGTAAGGCAGACCGAGCAGATCCTGTAACGCGTAGCTGTACTCGTACCGCGTCATGCGGCGGAACGACGAATGTCCTTCTTCACTGCGGCGTATTTGCGACGCGATCTGAATTTCATTCGCCAGCCAGTTGATGATCTTCGCGCGATCTTCAGCGGCCAGTTCCCCCTCATCGGCGGGAGGCATCTCGCCGTTGGTCAACACGCGGGACACTTCCAGCCACCAGTTGACGTCTTCGCCGTTCACGAGATCGGGATCGAGCGTATCGACGCGGAATTCCCCTTCCTGCAAGACCTCGCCGTGACATCCGACGCACGAGTTTTTAAGGACCGGGGCAATCTCTTGTTGGAACAGATCGAGTTGCTGGGTGGGGACTTCGGAACTTGGGACTGCCGAAGCATTGAGAAACGACGATTTCTCGCGTCCGACTTCCCGGGCTTCCTCCAGCGACGTGCGCGGCAACTCCGCGCGGAGCAGGCTCGCCAGCAGGATCAAGGCGGTCGGGATGAAAAGAAATTTCGAGTTCATGACGGCGGGTGACCTCACGGGGGAGATCGTCCATTCGGCAGGCTTCATCCGGCGGCGGGACGAAGTCGGGCGGTGCGTTGTGTGAGGCAGGGAGACTTGCTGTTCGCCAGGGACGCAACAAATCGGAAGGTATTGATATTAAACCAGATCCGGCAAAAGCCTGTCAAAGATATTTCGGCGTTTCGCAGCGATCGCCTCGGGATCTTTCCCGGCTCGATCACAATCCGAACAACCGTTTTGTCCGAGAAAGTCCTGTGCTGACAAGGAATTCCGGTTACAATCGATGAACGCATCCTCACTGTTCTGGTAGAGCTCTTCTCATGTACCCCGATCCCGACATGCATTCGCCGCCTCAAGACTTATTAAAGACAGGCTCGTTGCGAGAGCAATCACCACTTCTTTTCTGGGGATCGACATTGTTCATTGTCATTTTACTGGGGATAGTGTTCGTATCGTTGGTTCAAAATGCTCGGCTCGCCGCCCGTCGGTCGAGATCCAATTGTTCCCTGAAGCAGATAGGGATGGCGGCTTTCAACTTCGAAGATATCAAGGGAGATTTGCCACCTCACTCAATTACCGACCCTGCTGGGGTTCCTCTTCACAGCTGGTGCACCGAACTCCTCCCGTACATGGATGCCTCGAAACTCTATCTTAGTATCGATCAGTCCAAAGCCTGGAATCATCCCGACAACGCTGAGTATTTCAAAACTCCAATCGGTAGTTACTCAACGTGTGGTAATGATTACAAGTTTTCTCCTTCGGGATACGCACTGTCTCTGTATTCCGCCAACAGCCGTTTGCTCAAAGTCAATAAAGTCACTCCGCGAGAATCCATCACAGACGGATCTTCCAATACGCTGCTCTTTGGAGAAATTGGGGCCGCTCAACCACCTTGGGGGGAGCCAGGCAATGTTCGAGATCCTGCTGCCGGTTTAGGGAAAAGTGCCACAACATTTGGAGGTTTATTTAAAGGAAGTACACAATTTACATTTGCCGATGGAAGCGTCCGCGCCATCTCCAACGACATCGATCCCGCCATCCTCAAAGCTCTCGCCACCCCCGACGCGGGCGATGACTTGAAAGAGTACGTGCCGTGAAGAGTCCGGTATTTGTCAGTTTGATTTGCCTGGGAATTGTCATCCTGATGGTGCTGTTTTTGATGATGCCTTCTCTCGAAGAACCGCGCGGAGTTGCACGTCAACGCCAATCAAAGATCAATTTGAAAATGATCGGGCTGGCGATGCACAATTATCACCACATGCATGGAATGCTCCCACCCGGAAAAATCGTGACTCAGGATGGCGGTGACTATCACGGCTGGCCCGCATTGAGCTTGCCGTTTCTTGATTCTGCACCGATTTATAACTCAATCAATTTTGATCAACCCTTTGACACCCCGGACAACCAAAGCGTGATGCAGGTCCCGTATCGCTGGTTTCAAAACCCAATGTTAACAGAGTAACAACTTCCCGCAGATTCTCTGCATTACGCCATGAACAGTCGCGTCTTCCCAGCCAACAAGAGCTTACAGTTCCGCGATGTAACAGACGGCTTGTCCAATACGCTCATGGGAGGCGAGATTGCTGATGGTTTTTCGCCCTGGTCTCGACCCGGTCATACACGCGATCCTGCACTCGGCCTGAACAAAGGACCGCTCACCTTCGGTAGTCCTTACTTTGGTCAAAAGAATTACTCGGGAGTGCAAATGCTGTTGATGGATGGATCTGTTCGGACCATCTCGGATGACATCGATCCCGCGATACTCAAAGCTCTCGCCACTCCCGATGCGGGCGATGACCTGAAAGGGTATGTGCCGTGAACTTTGGAGGTTGAGATTCGCTACGCTCAACCTACCAATCTTTACTGCTCGAAAAAGCCAGTCTGGATCCAAAGAGAGCTCCAATGAAAGCCACAACCAGAATAAGAACCGTGTAAAACAGGATGAAGGCCGGAATGCCCGGCCAACATCGCCTTCAGAATCACGATCACCATTCTTCCAAACGGGATAACAGTCGCCGACACGATGGTCTATTCCATTACGAAACGTTCGAAGAGACCTCGAATTCTGTAGAAGGCTCTACGAGACGGTGTTCGATCCGAAGGAATCGAAACGATCTACGTGGTCCCTTGACTGGTCGGGACCAAACTAGATCAGGTGTGAAACCACAGGCTGTTTGCAAAGTGTCACGCCAGCAGTGCAATCGCGATGATGAGTAGGCCGAGGGCAACCGTGTCGCGACGGCTCCATTGGTCGCTTCGGCCATGCCGCCTGAGAAAACCAAGCATCGCACCCGTGGGGCATCCGTAATGACAATAGGCCATCGGCACAACAAGGGAGACTATCAGGCCGATCACGGCGACACTGATGGTTCCCACTCCTGCGACTTGAAACAGGTAGGCATCGAACGGTTCGATGGCAGCAAGATTGATCGACCAACCCCGCATCGCTGTCAAGACGGTGACGAGTAGCAATGCAGGCGGAATGATTCTCAATGCTCGATCGAGTCGGCGAGGGACGGTTCGAGGTGCGCAGAACCGCCCTTTGATCAATTGTTGAAGCGCGCCGTGGGGGCAAATCTGGTGGCAATAGACTTGTCGGCGAGTTGTGAGCGGAACGATGAGAGCCGCCAGAGTGAGAATCGAGAGTCCGAAGGCCGATCTCCAGGGGAGTCCGTGTTGCGCGGCACCTGCCAGGAACGCTTGAGAGACCATGTCCCCATTGAGAAATCCCAGATAGAGAATCAGTGTTATCTGGTAGCCGATTCTGACGAACCGGAATCCTCGCAGCTTCGTGAAAGCCAGAATCAGGCCGACTAGAAGAACGCCCAGCGTTCCGTAATCTCGCGGGGCGGGAGACCACGCGGTAGACGGCTCGTTATCTGCTGTTACCAATTTCGCCTCTGATTGAGTCATCGTTTTCGCTGTGGAAATCAGAGTCTCGGCCACTCCCTGACTGGTCATCGTGGCTCCCGAAACTCCTTCGATCTGATCTTCAATCAGGTCGAGTTGGCTGAGTTCGAGAGGCGTGTTGCCGTTCAGCGAGTTGCGGAAGTAGTCATCTTCGCGGACGTAATCGACGTAAGGATCGTTGTCGTAACTCTCTCTCAACCGGAAGCCGACGAACTGATTTTCGGCATCAAACCCGAGCAAGACATCCGTGGGCCCCTGATAGCCGATGACCTGATCGGCGTGGGGGGAAGAACGAAGCACCAGGCCGATGGGTTCCTGATGCGGTCCCAAAACTTCCATTTCCAAACCACGCTGTCGCAGGGAACTCGCTTGCGGGAAGAGAGCTTTCACTTCTTCCAAGGTGATCTCGCGAGGAAATTTGAGGTTGGGGGGATCGCCTCCCAGCCGTTTCTGAATTCCCTGTTGGATGGCCATACTGGTGAGAGTGGAACCGCTCACCGCATCGATGTCCTGCAGGTTGGCTGCCTCTTCGCGGGGCAGCCCGTTCCACGTGAAACGGAAGCGTTCGTTTTGTTGAATCGCGTTCACATGCTCTCGCGTGTCGGCGCTTTCGAGGATACGCATCCCGATGAGACGATCGTCGATCTCGAACGCCAGGAGCGAGTTGGTGGGTCCTGAGTAGCCGACGATGTCATCACTGATGGGGCTGGTCTGCAGGACATACCCCAATGTCTCTCCAGCCTTGTCTTTCACGATCTGAGTTCCCGAAGCAGAACCCTCCAGCGAACTGGCTTGTGGGAAGAACTCGAGCACCTGCTCCAGTTCCAGAGGAATCGAGCCAGAGTCAGGTCGTTCGGCAACTCGACGTGCATGACCCAGGTGGATCGAGAGAATGATCCCGCAAAAGATCGCCGCTCTGATGAACTGCATCAACCAGACACGAATTGTCTGCGAACTCTCCACCATCCGCTGCTCTCCGGGTCAGTTCCTCGCAAGTCAGGAAGAGTGCTGGATCTGGCGAGATTTCTCCATCGCATCCTCGGCTTCCTGAATTTTGCCGCAGCGCTGGTAGATCACGGAAAGCTGCGTGTAGGAGAATGGGTCATTGGGAATCAGTTCCGTTACTTTCAAGGCGTGCTTGATCGCCTCGTCATTTTGTCCAAGCTTTTGAAGATAGACCGCCAGGGCCTGGTGAGTGATGGCGTGATCGGGATGAGCATCGAGGATGGATTTCCAGCCGCTCACGGCACCTTCGAGATCTCCTGCTTCCTTTAGCTTGTGCGCTTCGTCGTAGAGTTGGTCTGCTTCCGCCATCAGTCTACCTTCCTTTGTCATTGCGAATGATTCTCGATCGCCGTTCCACGTGAAACGGGTTATTCAATCGGGAGATCAAGAATTCTCATTGAGTCCCCAGACGTGTATGATCCTTTTTGGGGAGTCCTTCATTGTACGGTTCCGGCTCCACGATCCAACTCTGACCGCACTCTCGATCCCAATCCCATGAGAAACGACTCGTCAGCCGCAACCCGTCTTGAACCTCCAGTCACCCGTCGTGAGTGGTTTCTGCTGGTCGCCATTCTTCTGCTGGCTGCCATACTCAGGTTCGCAGCGCCTGGCTCGTTTCACGTGGAACATTACGACGAGGGAGTCTACGCCTCCAATCGCTGGTTCACGGCAGAGGAGGGAGCTCGCTTTCCCGATCGACACCTTTACGCTCCTCCACTCTGGCCGGGTATTCTGGAAATGTCGCAGCTTGTCCTGGGAACATCCACTCTGGGGGTGATGTTGCCGGGGATCGCATGTGGGGTCTTTTCGGTCTGGTTGATCTGGAGGCTCGTTCGTCAGTGGATGGGACCGGAGGAGGCACTCTTCGCGGCGGCCATGCTGGCTTTGAGTGGGTATCACATCCTGTTCTCTCGGACGGCTCTCACCGATGTTCCCGTTTCGATGTTTCTTCTCTGGGGGATCACCGCTGGATGGAGGGCCCTCTCCACAGAACGTATTGGAGTGGCCATCTGGGCCGGAGTGATCACTGGACTTGCCTGGCTGACGAAGTACAACGGTTGGTATCCACTGGCGGTTGCCGGAGCAGGATTGGCAGCCGCTAATTTGTTCCACGTGAAACGCTCCGGGATCGCCTGGTTGCGCTGGCGATGTTGGGGAGTCATGGTGGTGACGGCAATCGTCGTCTGGTTACCCGCCTGGTTCGATTTGCAGGAGGACGGACGCGGTGGTTACGCGGCGGTGGCAGCCAACCATTCGGGCTACCTGGAGGGTTGGGCGTCTTGGTTGACTAACTTTCGTGCCCAGTTCGAGAACCTCCGCTGGTGGGATTTGCTGGGAAGCCACTTCGGACGAGTCTCTTTGCCGATGCTCTGTTTGGTGCTGACGCTGTTCGGAACAGGAATCCGGTTGCAGCGGCTCATCCGCTCGGGCGTTAATCGGGAGCCAATGTCACCCGAAATACTTTCTGGCTGGATGATGGTCGCCTGGGTGGTGTCGCTGCTGTTGATGACGCCGCTCTATCGACCCTATCCGCGACTGGCGATGCCGTTGATGCTCGTTTTGATCGTTGGGGCTGCCTCTGGTTTCCGTGAGATCAGGCAATTGTGGGGTCGCGATGCAGTCACCGAGAATTCCTCTACCGGGCAAGACGTTGCAGGTTCCCTGACAAGGCGAAAAGTCGGAACCATGATTTGGGGGCTTTTTGTTCTGGTGGCGTCCGTTATTCTGGTCGCCTCGCCGGTCGCTCCAGACCAGGGCGGAAGCCCTTGGGAAGATCGTCGATCGATGGAAAGACTCTCCCGGATGGTTGTCGAGGAATGCACCACACTTTCTCCGGGGCGGGAATCGGCCCCCGTCTCGTACCTTATCTATGTCTATTCAGAGCCGGCGATCTACTATCATCTGTGTCGGCTCGCTCCCAGGAACGTGTTGGTCTCGCCGGTCGCCAATCTCGGATTTCTGTCCCAGACCTCCGGGCGGGAGCCGGTGCCGATTTTCCTGGTGACCGGTCCTCACGCTCAAAGGAATCCCGAATTTCAGGCTCAGCTCAATGATGCTGAGAACTCCCTTAAAGAGTTGATGGTGACGGAAGTCGAAGTCAGCGATCTCGTCTCCCTGAATCTTCACTCCCCAGCGGAGCTGACCCATCCCGGCAAGATGTTTCCATTAGAGTCATATCAGCTCTGGGGGGTGGTCGGAACCTTCCCTGACTGAAATCGACTGTTTGAGTTTCACGTGAAACACGGCATGGTTGATCTTGTTGTATTGAGTTGAGATTGCTAAAAGTCTCCGATAACCGCTCCTAACAGCAGAATAGCGCAAGCGGTGAATCAATCGGAGAAACTCATGGACGAGCAACAATTCGATCAGAATATCGAGCAACAGGAACAGGCACCTCGTCGTCGGCTAGGCCGAGGATTGAGTGCACTGTTGGGAAATCAAAATAACGACAACGACGGGCAAACGAACGCATCTCCCTCGGGAGCCACTTCGACCGATGAAATTCACGTCGATCTTATCGAGCGAAATCCGTTTCAACCTCGTAAAGAATTTGCCGCGGATGGTCTTCGCGAGCTGGCAGAGTCGATTCAGAAACAAGGCGTCTTGCAGCCTTTGATCGTGCGACCTTTTGAGGATCGATATCAATTGATTGCCGGCGAGCGGCGGCTCATCGCTGCCAGGCAATCAGGAAGGGAGACTATTCCCTGCCGAGTGATCGAGGCCGACGATCAGACCGTTTGCGAAATCGCGATCGATGAAAATCTTAAACGTCGCGACTTAAACGTCCTTGAAAAGGCGGAAGCGTTTCAGGATTATCTGGAACGTTTTCAATGCTCGGTGGAAGAATTGGCGGGACGATTGAGTCTCGATCGGTCCACCGTCAGTAACATGATCCGTTTGCTGGGACTGTGCGAAGAAGCCAAAATTGCAGTTCGCGAAGAAAAAATATCCGCCGGGCATGCACGGGCAATTCTCTCCTTGGGAGAACCAGAACAACGCGCGATCTGTCAGAAGATTCAACAGGAATCGCTTTCTGTGCGGGCCACCGAAAAAGCAGTCAAGGAGATACAACAGGGAGACAATCCGAACGTCGTACCCTTCGCCGATGGGAAGTCCTCGGCTCCCGAAAGAAGCAATCATATCGATTCGATCGAACAGCAACTTCGGGAGCAATTTGGGGCCAAGGTTACCATCAAATTGAAGACTGCCGACTCGGGGCAAGTAATGATTCCGTTCAATTCGAACGATGATTTTGAGCGGATTCTGCAAACCTTACGACGTGCGGCGTAGTCGCACATCGAGAGAATCCGTCAGCGAACATACGGTTGAACGTTGACGGCGTGAATGCTCAGTCCTAGACTGGGCACAGAGCGAGGAATCGCTCGACCTCGGGATGTAGCTCAGCCTGGCTAGAGCGCCTGCTTTGGGAGCTGGAGGTCGCAGGTTCGAATCCTGTCATCCCGACTCGCGGTCCCAAACCGTCTATTCTGTATCGCGGATATCAGTTCCTCTGTTTCCGATAGTCCCAGGGAGAACCACGCCATGTCCAAAGGCTCAAAGGCGTTGGAAATATACGAGGCGGGAGAACTGACGGTCATCGGTTTCTACGGTCGTCAGATCTTAGAAGGATTTACTCCTCTCGATTGTCGCAATGAACTCGAGACGATCATTCGCGATCATGATTGTCGCACTCTGGCTTTTGATCTGACTGGAATGAAACTGCTGCCGTCCGGGATGTTGGGTTTGTTTGCCTCGGTTAAAAAGGCGGGCGTCGATGTTCTTTTGTATAATCCGGGTCGTGAGGTGACCGAAGTTTTGGAAGTGACCAAACTCGACAGTATGCTCGATCTGTTTGATGTCGATACCGATTGAGCCTGGTAACCCATGAGTGATCTTCAGACTTTTTTGGACCAGCACCCTATCTGGAATCGTGCAGTCTGTCTCTGTGATCAGTGGACATCTGGGGATCGGATTCCGGCGTTGTCCTTGATGGTAGGTACCGCCGAAGATGCTTCGAGTCCATTTTTCTTTGGGCGACGAAGGCTCAATGATCCTCCCGTCGGACAAACCGACGAAGCAGCCGAAACACGCTTTCTGATTGCCTCCATCACCAAGCCGATCTTGGCGATGGGAATTTTGCAGATGGTGGAGCGGGGAGAGCTGCTGTTGGGAACCAGAGTCAGTGAAGTCATTCCCGAGTTCGGAAAAGCGGGAACTTATGGGATTACAGTCCGGCATTTACTCACACATACCTCAGGGCTTCCTGATATGCTTCCCGAGAATCGGGAATTACGAGCGCGTCATGCTCCACTTTCGGAGTTTGTTCACGGGACATGTCAAGTTGATCTCACTTTCCCGACTGGTCGTGAGGTCTCTTATTCTAGTATGGGATTTGCGCTCCTCGGAGAAATACTGGAACGCATTTCCGGCCTATCGGCTGCCGACTATCTCAAGCAACAGATCTTCGAGCCTCTCGGGATGCAAGAAACAGTCTTGGGAGCTCCCAGTGAGTGGTACGAGGGAGAGGATCCAGCGATCGAGCGCGTGGCGGAAAGTCGCATTCCGTCAGAGTGGGATTTGGGAGAAGACTGGAACTGGAACAGTCGATACTGGCGGACACTCGGCGCACCGTGGGGGGGAGTCATTTCTTCCGCAACGGACCTCGGGCGTTTCGCGCAAATGATGCAGAGGCGGGGTGAATTGGAGGGGACACGAGTTTTGTCGAGCCGGATGGTCGATACGGCAACTGCCAATCAACTTGAATCGCTCAAAGAGATTCCCGAGTCGACACGACGGTGTCGCTCCTGGGGATTAGGATGGCGACGTCATTGGCCCGCCCATTCCGCAAATTTCGGCGATTTACTGGGCCCGAACAGTTACGGACATTGGGGGGCGACGGGAACCGTCCTCTGGATCGATCCGGAGGCCTCGTTCTGGGCGGTCATTTTGACGACGGAACCTCAAGAGCCTCGTGGGACATTGGTGGCTCGCCTCTCGAATCTGATAGCGGCGACACTCGGAGATTTCAGCACAACGCCATAAAGTCGATTTCCCGCTTGCTTGAACCAGCGTAACGGCTTGGTATACTACGTCGCAGCAGATTCTCTCCGGGAATCAATGTTTCAGAGAGAACCCTCGTCCGACACCAGGTGTCGGTCTCGTATGCGAATCGCGCAAGTGGCGGAATTGGCAGACGCGCTAGGTTGAGGGCCTAGTGGGAGTTAAATCCCGTGGAGGTTCGAGTCCTCTCTTGCGCATTCCCTGTAAACGGCTTTTCGGGAGCATCCTTCTCGAAAAGCCGTTTGCATGCGCGAACGGGAAAATCGATGGTCGAAGGTGGTTCAGTCGAACGGCGACAGGGGGGCCAGGGGCGGAGTCGGCAACGTTTGGACGGCGGCTCCCAAGACCGATCCATCGGATGCCAGAAAATCCTGTTGATTGTCGGAGTCTGTCTGGATTTGTAGATCCTCGGGCGTCAATTGCGAAAACTTGGGGTTCTCGATATTTCCGTTCTCAGTCCAGTCAATTAAGCCCGAGACCGCATTTTCCTCGAAGGTTTTATCTCCCTGATTCCAGTAGCTTTGCCACCCGGAAAACTCCAGATCGCTCAGTTCCGAACTCCCCAGGTGATCGGTAATTGTCCAAAAGATTTGATAGCCGTGATAATAGTTTCTGTCACCATACCAACTGAGAAGTGATCTCAAGTCAGCGGGATTGGTGGCTCCTCGCATTGAGACCAGTGGAGCTACGAACTCGGGGACGACGGCATAGATAGAATTCTCAGTCGAAATGGAAACCGGGAGCAGTAATCGGCGAACCTCTCCGGTATCGAACTGGAAAGTCGTGGTGCCTGTGAAAATAGTGGAGTGATTTATCGTCAAACCCAGTTGATGATCTTCTTTCGGCATGTTGGTCGAACCCTGCCCCACAAACATCGAGCCTTCCACCGCCAACACGGAATTCTCTATCCGGATTTGACCTGGTTGACTCGATTTGACGGTCATCCCATCGCATTCGCCTCTCAGCATCGAATCTCGTACCGAAACCACGTAAGGATCCAATTCCGCATTGGTACTGGAAGAATTAATGCGATCCATGTCTGGCATTTTCGTCACGAGACCGCGTGAAAATTCCATCAGACAAGCTGGTTCGCGATCCGGATTCTCGATGGTGGCGGTGACATTTCTCAAGCTGACTTTTTCCGTTCCTTGCACCGAGATCAGTGTCCAGTGATCCCGGGCGGGATAAGTCAGACTATGCTCGATCTGAAAATGCAAGGCGATGTTAACGAGGTTCAGAGTCCCTTCCCGAACCGTGATCATGTTCGTGTCTGATTCATCAGGATTGGAGCGACTGGCGAACGAAATCACCGGTTGATAGCCTTTGGCCGCGCGTATGGTAATGCTCTTATTAATGGTGATCGGCTTTTCATGGCCGTTCGCTAAGAAGCCATTGTAACGCAATTCGATGATGCTGCCGCTCCGCGCGTTTGCACAAGCGGCTTCCAGGGTGTTGTAGTTTTGAGGCTCAGATGTTCCCATGGGCCACAGGATGACCGGAGAACTTTTGTCCTGAACAATTCGGCTCGTCGATGGCTCCGTCTCCTCCGGCAACGGAGGTGCGGTCTGTTCCGTCTCTTCCGCTGAATCGGCATCGCTTTCCGAGTTTGAATTCGAGGGGGCAAGCGGGATGGTCGTCATATTCTCCGCTGGACGTTTGGGGTCGTCATTCGAGGCCACCAGTGGCTTGAGGTCAAAGTCGTTACTCTCCGGAGAGCGACTGTTAAAAATTCCGTCCGGTTGGATCAGTTCCAGAAGGTTTGAAGTCGAGTTTGTACTGAGTCCTTCTGTTGGAGATTCCCCCGCCAGTGAGCCACCGATCGTCTCCGGTACTTCCGATTTTAGGACAGGGGATTCCTCATCGATCGACTCCGTTTGTGAACCGGCAGGTTTCCCAGAGTTTTCATCGCTCATTTTCGGAGCTTGTTCGTCCGATTCTGTGATCTGTCGGCCCAGCCCAACAGGCTGAATGGGGCTAGGTTCCTGATCCAGACGTTCAATTCCAATCACGATCAAGCACAAGACTGCACACCCCGCCCACCAGCC
>JABURQ010000076.1 GCA_014762625.1 Planctomycetaceae bacterium
TGCCACACACGAACGAACCCGAGACGCGCTATGAAACAGATAATTTCTTTCACGATGTTTGGATTTCTGGCCCTGCTGACTACGCACAGCCCGGCGCAGGAAATCGTTGACCAGTGGCGTTATACGCTGCGTCGCCCGGCAGCGGGCTGGCAGCAAGCGGACTTCGACGACGGCGATTGGCGGGAAGGATCCGGGGGATTCGGAACGCGAGAGACACCCGGAGCCCGAGTCGGCACGACCTGGTCGACTCCCCGGATTTGGCTCCGGAAGTCTTTTGAACTGAAGTCCCTTCCCGATGCCCCCGCGCTACTGATTCATCACGATGAAGCGACCGAGGTTTACATCAATGGACAGCAAGTCGCCGCGGTGACAGGTTTTACCACAAAATACATCGTGATCCCTTTGGCTGCCGAACAGCGAGCAATTCTGAAAAAGGGCCGTAATACCATGGCGGTTCATTGCCGACAGACGACAGGTGGCCAATTCATCGATGTGCATCTGGTCGATGCGGAGAACCTGCCGGAACTACCCGCCCCCCAGCGCAGTACAAAACCATTTCTCTCAGAATTGATCACCGAGTGGGGTGCCGAAGTCACTGCCGACAATGCCTGGACGGAGTATCCGAGACCGCAACTGAAACGTGAAAATTGGACCAACCTGAACGGGCACTGGCAATACGCAATCACGTCGAGCAACACCACAGAGCCTCCCCCAGAATGGGATGGGAAAATCCTGGTTCCGTACTGCTTGGAATCCAAACTGGGCGGTGTCCGACGGTTGCTCGATCCGACGGAAGCACTTTGGTATCGACGGTCGTTCGACGCCCAAAAGACACCCGATAAGCGAGTGATGCTCAATTTTGAAGCGGTAGATTATCGCTGCGAAGTCTTCGTCAACGGGCAATCAGTCGGAACGCATGTCGGCGGGAATACGCCATTCTCGTTTGATATCTCCCCAGCAATCAAGGAGGGCGAGAATGAACTCGTGGTTCGAGTGGAAGACGAAACAGAGGGATATCAGCTGCGAGGAAAACAGGTCCTCAACGCACGCGGCATCTGGTACACCCGGGTTTCGGGTATCTGGCAAACGGTTTGGTTGGAGGAAGTTCCACAACGCTACATAACCAATGTCAAACTTCTCCCGAACGCGGAAACAGGCGAGTTGTCCGTCCATGTGCAATCCGAAGGGGCTCCCTATGCGGGGCTTGTGGTCAAAATCACCGATGAAGACGAGGTTGTCTCGGAAGCCACCCGTTGGCAGAAATCAGATCGCGTCACGCTCAAGATTCCCAAACCCCAACTGAAACTGTGGTCACCCGATTCGCCGCATTTGTACGATGTCGAGGTCGCGATAGTCGATCGAGACCACAAACCCTACGACGTCATTCGATCCTATGCCGGCATTCGGTCCGTGGGCAAAGTAAAGGATGCAGAAGGTCATTGGCGATTCACGCTTAACGGCGAACCGATTTTCCACTGGGGACCGCTCGATCAAGGCTGGTGGCCAGACGGACTTTTGACGCCGCCGTCTGACGAAGCGATGCTGTTTGACATCGAGTGGCTCAAGTCAGCCGGCTTCAACATGATCCGCAAACACATCAAGGTGGAACCGCGGCGTTTCTATTACCACTGCGATCGACTCGGCATGCTGGTTTGGCAAGACCACGTCAGCGGCGGCGTCGGGCAGGCGTGGCCGGAGTGGACCCGACTCAAACCAGATCCGGTTGATGCCGAGTGGCCCGCCGAACAACACAAACAGTTCATGCGGGAACTCGACCGCATGATCACGACGCTGGAAAGTCATCCGTCCATTGTCAGTTGGGTCCCCTTCAATGAACGCTGGGGGCAGCACCTTACCATGCAAGTCGGCCAGTGGACCGTCCAGCGAGATCCCACGCGACTCGTCAACATCGCCAGCGGTGGAAACTTCTGGCCCGTCGGCGATGTAGTCGATGCGCACAGATACCCCTATCCCCAGTTCCCCTTCGAAGATGGTCAGGGAGGACGCTTCGAAAATTTCATCAAAGTGATGGGGGAGTTCGGCGGTCACGGTTATCCGATACCGGGTCATCTATGGGACGCCAACCGACGGAACTGGGGATACGGAGATCTGCCGAAGAGCCTGGCCGAATACAAGGAACGTTACGTGACCTCGCTTAAGATGCTCAACGAATTGCGCGGCCAGGGGATCGCTGCCGGAGTCTATACGCAGACAACCGATGTCGAAGGAGAAATCAACGGACTGATGACTTACGACCGCAAGGTTATTAAGATTCCGGCGGGCGAGCTGGCCGAACTCCACAAGATGCTTTTTACAGAGACGCCGCAACAGGCGGCGAGGGCCGACCAGTTTCCAAACTCGGCATTTACCGAAGTCCCCACCGATCGCCAACCCGGCCCCGTCATGGATCCCGAAACGATTCGCGCGGGACTGAAGTCACACGACAGAGCACTCTACATCAAAGCGGGCTGGATTCGCGATCCGTACATCACACTCGGCCCCGATGGCAATTACTATCTGACCGGGACACAACCGCATGAAGGGGATCCGCGCGAAGCGACGAATCCGTACAACATCGGCCTGGGCGAACAGAGCATCGTGGGGGATCAAGTTAGGATCTGGCGCAGCAAGAATCTGATCGAGTGGGAGTCCCTGGGGCCGATTTTCACGGTGGACGATACGATGAAGGCTCAGAGCGGTCGTAAAATTCCCAAACGTTATATCTGGGCTCCGGAACTCCACTGGCTCCCCAATCTCGGAAACAGTGGCCGGTGGGCTCTGGTCCTTTGTCCCAAAGCACATGCTAGCTTGGCACTGTCCAGAGGACCGAAACTGGAAGGACCGTGGACGCATCCGATGAACGGCAACCTGGGACCTCGGCACGATCCATCACTCTTCACCGACGACGACGGGACACGTTACCTGCTGTGGGGGAACACCTTTGTGGCACCGCTCAGCAACGACCTCACCTCTTATACCGCTGATCCGGTCCGCATCGATCCCTCTGGTACGCGACCCGGACCTGAGGGGAAACCGATCAATCGTATCGGACACGAAGGAGCAACAATGATGAAGGTCGGCGACAAGTACCTTCATCTGGGAACCGCGTGGTCGACCGATCGGGGACGGAAAGGCTCGTACAATCTCTATTACTGCGTAGCCGACAAGATCACCGGACCGTACGGGCCTCGCCAATTCGCAGGACGTTTCCTCGGCCACGGAACTCCGTTTCAGGATAAGCAGGGGAGATGGTGGTGCACCGCTTTCTTCAACGCCAACCTTCCTCCGCTCAAACGGGAAGGGATCCAAAACCGGGACCTCCGCCAGAACGCGCAGACCATCAATGAACAGGGAGTGACGATCGTCCCGCTCGATGTTCGGTTACTCGATAATGGTGACGTTTACATCCGTGCGAAAGATCCGGCGTACGCAACGCCGGGACCTGATGAAGCCCAGGAATTCTGATGGCAGGGAATCAACAGCGCAGAGTAAAGGTTTCGCAATCAATCGCTTCAGAAGTTACGATGACTTCCCTAGTCACACCACAATCCTGAGTTTGTGCTGCAGACTGTTCTTTCCGGGAAATTTCGGGAAAGTCTTTCCACAGGCACCACTGGGCTGATTTTCCAGAAGGAAGGGGATTTGTGAACGCAGCGTTGATTTTATGGCAGAGTTTTATTCTCAACAGATGGTTTCGGATATGAACATTACACGTCGTCAATGGTTACAAGGAACGCTTGCCTCGGGAATCTCCTGCGGACTCCCTCCGTTCGCAAATTTTCGATCGCGAGCGGCAGATAAGCCCAACATTCCGATCCGGCAGACTACACACGGTCCCCGACATCACTGGTTCGGGTACTACGACAAACTTCAATTCTCGCCGGACGGTCGGTATGTACTGGGGATGGAAGTTGCTTTCGAGCATCGCACACCGGAACCCGACGATGCGATTCGGATCGGCATGGTCGATCTGCAAGCCAACGATCGCTGGATTGACCTGGGAGAAAGTATCGCCTGGAACTGGCAACAGGGGTGCATGCTGCAATGGATCCCCAACACGAAATCGAGCATCCTGTGGAACGATCGTGAAGGGGATCGGTTTGTCTGTCGCGTTCTGGATGTGGCGACCGGAGAAGGACGCACCGTCAAGCATCCGATCTATGCGCTCCACCCGAACGGAAAATCTGCGGTTACAACGGACTTCCGTCGCATCCACGACGTGCGCCCCGGCTACGGTTATGCGGGTCTGGAAGATCCGCATACCGACGACTTGGCACCGGAGGATTCCGGAGTGTTCCATGTTGATCTGGAGACGGGGGCGTCGAAACTGATCCTGTCACTCGCCGACGTGGCGAAGCTCGGCACCATCCCCAACGAGCAACCCGGCATCAAGCATTACTTTAATCATCTATTATTCAGTCCGGATGGATCGCGATTCATTGTGCTGCATCGCTGGCGCTACCCACAAGGGAATCGCCTGACACGGTTGATCACGGCGAATCCCGACGGCAGCGATGTGCGAATCATCGTCCCCAACGGTTATGCCTCCCACTTCATCTGGCGCGATCCCGAACATATTCTCGTCCAATCCAAAAACTGGAACGATTACGAGTCCTGGGGCAATTTTCTCTTCAAAGATGAGGAGGGAGCAAAGCCGGAACTGATCGGCGGAGGGGTTCTCGATGGCTCTGGACACATTACCTATTTGCCCGGTAATGAGTGGATTCTGAACGACACCTACCCCCAGGGAGCCGAACGACTGCAAACGCCGCACTTGTACCACATTGCCTCCAACAAACGGGTGAATCTCGGATCATTCCATCTCCCGAAGGCCTACACGGGAGAATGGCGCGTCGACACACATCCTCGCCAAAGCCGGAATGGCAGGATGGTCTGCATCGACGCTCCGGTTCCCAACGAAGGACGGCAATTACACTTGATCGAGATCAGCCAGATTGTGGAGTCGTCGTAAATGCCCTCTGCTCTACGCCTGAGGAATCCATACTTAAAATCAGAACAGACTTAGGTTGCGATCATGTACGGAACGGTAGACCAGAGTTGCTGCGGCAACTCCCAGGCGTCTCCAGGAAGAGGAAGCTCTGACGAAGAACAGACGATCGCATTGGGGATTTCCGTCTGATGAATTGAAAAAGAAAACAGATTTGACGTTCCGTCCCATCTATCATGGGGACGATGATCTTTTGAGTAACTGGAGCCACGACGATGACTGGTCAGAATAAAACTCAGACTGTTTCCGAGAAATGTTCGCGACGCAGCGCGATCCAACGTTGTGCTGCGGGAATACTGGCAACGGGGACACTGCATTCCTCGATACATCTGGAGGCATCCCACATGGCTGCAAAAAAAGCGATTCAGCCCCGGCCCTGGATCAAAATTCGCGGTATTTACGGCGGATTCCCCAACGCGATCCTGGAGAAGGGCCAAACTCCAGCCGATTACGGCATCAACGCCATCTGGGTGGGATCGGGTGGACTGGAACACGAGGAGATTGAACGCTATCACGAATTGGGATTGAAGGTGTTTGCCGAGTTCAACTCAATGCATTCCGCGAATTACCTCCAAGAGCATCCCGACGCCGCTCCCATCGGACCGGACGGGAAACCGTCGCCTCCACCTCACGGCTGGCAGGGAGTCAGTCCGTTTGATACCGGTTATCGACGTAATCGTATGGACGAGTTCCAACGGGTTCTCAAAACATACGATATCGACGGCATCTGGCTCGATTATCACCACTCTCACGCGAGTTGGGAACGAGCGGAACCGGAAATGCCGGACACCGACTTTTCTCCGACCGCACTTCAGCAATTCACGACCAAAACAGGGATCGAATTGCCGGAATCCACACCAGAAGCGGCTAAGTTACTTCTCGGGAAGTATCGAGACCAATGGACTCAGTTCCGTTGTGATGTTTTTACCGACTGGGTGCGCGAATACCGTGAAATCCAGCAAGCCACTCGCCCGGAGGCTCTTCTGGGAACATTTCACTGCCCCTGGACCAATGAGGATCGCAACGGAGCCATCCGCCACAAACTGGCGATCGATCTACCCGCTCAAGCCAAATATCTCGACATCTTCAGCATCATGCCTTACCACGCTCGATTCGGACATCCCGGTGATCCGGAATGGATCGCCCGGCAGACACGCAGTCTGGGCAAGCTGTTGGACCTTGAGGGGAAGCCTGAGGAGAAACAAAAAATCTGGCCCATCATCCAGTTAGCAGACTGGGGAGAAACCGTGCCGGTGGAGCAGGTAGCTCAAGTCCTCGACTTCGGGACCCAGCAACCCGCCACAGGAGTCATGGTCTTTCACTGGAGCGGCCTCTCCAAACAGTGGAAAAAAGTCGAGGCCGTCGGCGAGGCGTATCGCGCGATGCGATCTGAAGACGATTAAAGAAGTAGCGGGTGAGTTGATGTCCAACTTTGTCACTGTCTGCAAGATTGATGAGATACCGGTAGGCGAAGCGCGGATGTTTGTCATCGAGGGGACGCCGGTGGGCGTGTTTCATATCGACGATCATTTCTACGCACTGCATAACGAGTGTCCGCATGCAGGAGCCTCATTGGCTCATGGATCGATCGATGGCGATGTGGTGAGCTGTCGAATTCACCACTGGCGATTCTGCCTCCGAGATGGGACTTATCTCGACCAGGATCAGCCGAAGTGGAATGCTCAAACAATTCCTGTGCGCGTGGTAGGGGACGAAGTGCAGTTGGAGTTTTAATGCGGGACGTCGAGAAGTTCCCGGATGGCCGCAATCAGCACCGTTTCCACTTTGGGAGACACGCGCGACACGATCCCCAAACATGATACAATGGGGTGCACCCCAAGAGAAAAAAAGAAAACATCGAAATCGATCGCAATTCGGGTTACGATGGCCAAGAAACAACATAATGACCTTCGTCGGTACCATCCAATTCTACCTGGATAATGTCGGTCATACTCTACTCATCCGAATAAAACGGAGAGGGTAAAGACGAGAGACCAAGCTGGAGAATGACGATGAAAACAGTCATGATGGCAACCCTTCTCTCGTTCCCGCCGCTAGTCGCGAAGGCCGCCGAGTCCTGCCAAGTTCGGCTGATCCTGTTCACGCCTACCGATGTGGCCGTTCCGGACGGTTATCAGCAACGGATCAATCAGATCGTCACCTACACGGAATCGTTCTACCAGCAGGGGTTGAAGCGTTGGGGGCACACAAAGTTTGTCTCGCCGTTCCGCCGCACGGACGCCGGTGATGCCGAGATATTGCTGGTCAAAGGGCAGCATCCGAAAGCTCACTACAAGGATGCCACGGTTCGCCACGAAGCGATCGCGACTGCCCAGACGCAGTATCAACTCGAGGATGTCGGGCTTCAGGTCTGGTGGATAATGGTTTACATCGGTGATCCGCCAGCCCGGTTTCGTGTGTTTCGCGGTGCGTTCGATCCAAAGTCTGGCGGATGGTCGGTGTGCAACTACGATTCTCGCCAGGGCGAAATCGATCCTCGCGACGAATTAGGGGATGAACTGCCAACTGCGTTGACTCTGAAGGCGATGATTCACGAACTCGGACACGGGTTTCAGTTGCCTCATATCGGTCCTCAACTCAAGGATGAGTCAGGAAACAGCTTAATGGGACCGACACATGCCAGCTATCGACGTGTGGCAGGGAACCGTGAAAAGAGGGTCTATCTAACGGAAGCCGCCGCGGCCATGCTCTCAACCCATCCGGCGTTTCGGGGTGCCGTCGACACTCGCGGACGAACACTTCCTCGGCCGACCGTCGATGATCTCACGTATTCAGCACCGCGGGGGCAACAGCAGATGATTGTTCGCGGACGCGTCCGGTGTGAAGTTGCGCCCAAATTTGCGTTGGTGGCCGATCTGTCCGAAGTTCAACCTGGGGAATACTGGACGAAAACGTACGCCGGAGACATCGCTGCGGACGGGACGTTCGAAGTAACCGTGACCGAACCAGCACCGGCTGACGGCAAGCTGATTGTGTGGTTTGTCTTCGCCAATGGCGATCACACCGGCGATGGCCGACAACGCGGGCGACGCAGCGGAATCGAACATAAATACCGATTTGTGAACGGGCACTTTCACCCTTAAGCTCGCCTCTGGACAGGATTAGACGAGAAAGCGAATGAACTGCAAATTGGGTTCAGGTGACCTATTCTCACACAACGGCTTTGGGAGCGTGTCTCCGTATCGGTTGTGCTAACATCTTGTTCCTCTCAGCTTGGCAAATGACTCGGCGAATATCGAGACTTTGTGTGGGGTTGCGTTCGGATTCCAAAAATCCGGGGAACCTCATTGCTGACAGGAGCAAAAGGGGTGGTTCCTGTCGAGGAACATCGTAGAATGAGATCAGCCAAACAGTTTTTTCCGCAGACCATCGATACAACAATTTGCGGACAAGGCAACAGACGAACTGATTCAATTCCAATCACCCAAATGGGGTCAGAAAAGGAAAAATGCCACTGATAATTGTGAGCGGGTCAATTAGAATGAGGTTTTCCACACACACTTCCTACCGAACCTCTCACCATGATTCGTTTTCCCGGATGCCTGCGTTTGTTGATCTTCTTTGCCGGAATCTCTGGGTCCTTCTCTTTTTCTGATGCCCTTGCTGAAGAGCCGGCCCCCGCCAAAGTCAATTTTGCGCGCGAGGTGTTACCCATTCTTTCCAACAAGTGCTTTGTCTGCCACGGACCGGACACGGCCATAGAGACCACCTTACGTCTCGACAAGCAAGAGGCAGCCACCAAAGACCTGGGAGGCTATCGGGCAATCGATCCCGAAAGTCCCCATCAAAGTGAATTACTCAAACGCATATTTTCTGCCGACGATCCGATGCCTCCCGAAGATTCCCAAAAGCAATTAACGGATCGGGAACGCAAGATTCTGAAGAACTGGGTGTTACAGGGAGGCGAGTATGCCACCCATTGGGCGTTTGTTCGTCCGGTCAAGTCACTTCCTCTCGGCAGTGACGATTTGAAGAAACCGGAGATCATCGATGCGTTTGTGCGCGAAGCCCTCCCAACACGGAAGATTGCCCCCGCGCCTCGAGCGGATCGCAGAACTCTGGCCCGGCGCGCTGCACTCGTATTGACGGGATTGCCCCCCGATCCCGCCCTGCTCTCCGGTTTTCTGGAGGACACAGAGGAAGGAGCTTTTGAACGCTACCTCGATCTCCTCTTGGCCGATCCACGGTATGGAGAACATCAGGCCCGATATTGGCTGGATGCCGTTCGCTACGGCGACACACACGGTCTACATCTGGACAATCGCCGGGGTATCTACCCTTATCGAGACTGGGTGATCAACGCATTCAATCGAAATCTCCCCATTGATGATTTTATCGTCTGGCAACTCGCCGGTGACCTGCTCCCCGACCCGACGTTGGAACAACTGGTCGCCACCGGTTACGTGCGTATGAATCCGACGACCGCCGAAGGCGGAGCCATTCCGGAAGAATTTCAGGCGAAGAATAATTTCGATCGCGTGGAAAATCTGGGAACGGTGTTCCTGGGAATGTCGCTGACGTGTGCCCGCTGTCATTCTCACAAATACGATCCCGTGCCGCAGCAGGAATATTATCGTCTGCTCGCCTTCTTCAACAGCACGGCCGAGCACTCCATGGATGGCAACAAGTACGAGTATCAACCGGTTATCGAAGCTCCCTCCAATCTGCAAGCCTGGCAAAAGTGGCGGGACCTCACGGCTCAGCGTGAGACGCTCCTGAACGAAATCGATCAGCGAGTCAACAAGAATACTTCTCTGCCACAGGAAGTAAGAGACCAATGGAATACGAGTCATTCCCAGGATCGACTGTCGCTGCTGGCCGAGCAAGAGGGCCCCTTCCAAGCCTGGGAAGCTCAGGCGGAGGCAGTGGAACTCCTCAAACAATTCAACCAACTCACGGAGAACTTTGGCCCCACACTGGTCGCTAAAGAACTTCCCCAACCGCGCGACACCTATCTTCTGGAGCGTGGAGAGTACGATCGTCCCCTCGGCGATCCGTTGTCGCCGGGTGTCATCAGCGTTCTCGGAGGGATGCCCGAAGATCTCCCCCGGAATCGTCTGGGATTGGCTCGCTGGCTGACGTCCCCCGAGCATCCTCTGGTCTCCAGAGTGCTGGTGAACCGAATCTGGCAACGTGTGTTCGGTGCGGGTCTGGTACGCACGCCCGAGGATTTTGGGTTGCAGGGAGAGCAACCGACCCATCCGGAATTACTCGACTGGCTGGCGGTCGAGTTCCAGGAGAGCGGGTGGGATATGAAATACCTCCTGAAACTCATCCTGAGCAGTGAGACTTTTCAGCAGGACTCCCGGTGGCGCGAGGAAATCAACGATCCCGACAATCGGTGGCTCGCACGAGGCCCAAGTTTTCGTCTCGATGCGGAAGTGATTCGGGATATGGGGCTCTGGGCCAGCGGTCTCCTCAACGAACAACGCGGAGGCGAAGGGATCAAACCGTATCAACCGGCGGGACTCTGGTCGGCACTAATGCACCCCGCCAGCAATACCAAACATTACGAACGGGATACGGGTGAAAAACTGTACCAGCGGAGTATTTACATCTACTGGAAAAGAACCAGCCCGCATCCCATGATGACGCTCTTCGATGCTCCCTCTCGCGAGTCCAGTTGTGTCAGACGCTCCCGAACCAACACGCCTCTCCAATCACTCGGGTTATTGAATGAAACGCAACGGCTCGAAATGGCCCGCGCCTTCGCCGTTCGTCTGCTTCAGTCGGACGACTCCGACCGGGAACGCCTCCATCGAATGTTCAAACTGGTCGCCTCTCGGCTGCCTGACTCGCAGGAAGCGACCGCTTGCCTGAAACTCCTGGAAACAATGCGGTCTCGATACGAAAACGCACCGCAGGATGCCCGAGCGCTGCTGTCGATCGGAGAATATGAGATCACGGATCCGGCCAACCTTCACGAACTGGCGGCCTGGACTCAGCTATGTGCCACGGTCCTCGCCAGTGACCTCGCGATCATGCTGTATTAACAGGATCAACACAGATGTTCAAACACGAAATCCATCAGGAACACGCTCTCAATCTCACCCGCCGGCAACTCTTCGGACGCGCTTCGCTGGGACTGGGGACGGCGGCTCTGACCCAGTTGCTGGGAACCGATCTGTTGGCTGAGAAACCGCAGCCTTCCACCACCGGACTGCACCATCCCGCCAAAGCCAAAACCGTCATCTATCTGTTCATGAGCGGTGGTCCCAGTCATCATGACTTGTGGGACTACAAACCCAAAATGAAAGAGATGTTCGGACAGCCTTTGCCCGATCACATTCGAGACGGTCAGAGAATCACGGGCATGACGGCGGGACAGAAAACGCTTCCCGTCTGCCCCAGCAAGTATCAGTTCACCAAGCACGAGAATAACGATCGCGGCGTCTGGGTCAGCGAGCTGCTCCCTCACACGGCCACGGTGGCCAAAGATCTGTGTGTGATTCACAGCACCTTTACCGAAGCGATCAATCACGACCCGGCAATTACCTACATTCAAACCGGCAGTCAGATTCCCGGACGACCGAGCCTGGGAGCCTGGTTGAGTTACGGTCTCGGCAGCATGAATGAGAACCTGCCCAACTACGTCGTGATGCACGCCAAGACGAATTATGCCGAGCAGTCGCTGTTCAGCCGCTTGTGGGGAACCGGTTTCCTGCCGTCGGATTATCAGGGGATTCTGCTCCGCAGCCAGGGAGATCCGGTGCTGTATTTGAGTAACCCCCAGGGAGTCAGTTCGAGTGACCGGCGGGCTCAACTCGACACCCTCACCCAGCTCAACCAGGGACTCTTCAATCGTTTCGGAGATCCGGAGATTCTTTCACGCATCAAGCAACACGAAATGGCTTACCGGATGCAGTCCTCCGTCCCGGAATTGATGGACCTCTCGCAGGAATCGAAGGATACGTTCGAATTGTACGGCGAGGAAGCCAAACAGCCGGGATCGTTCGCGGCTTGCTGCCTGAATGCCCGACGTCTGGCTCAACGAGGTGTGCGCAACATTCAAATCTTCCATCGCGGCTGGGACGCTCACGGGAATCTCCCCCGCGAGCACGAATCGCAATGCAAGGATATTGACCGAGGCTGTGCGGCGCTCATCAAGGACCTCAAGAGACAGGGAATGCTCGATGAGACTCTCGTCATCTGGGGCGGGGAATTCGGTCGAACCGCCTATTGTCAGGGGAAATTGACCAACGAGAACTACGGTCGAGATCACCACCCGCGCTGCTTTACGGTCTGGATGGCGGGCGGCGGTGTGAAGCCGGGAATCACTTTCGGACAAACGGATGACTACGGCTACAACATCGCCGATGCAGACGGCAATCCTCTGAAACCACAACCGGGTAAGGAAAAGTGGACGCCGGGGACGATGCATATTCACGATTTGAACGCCACGATTCTCCATCTTCTGGGAATCGATCACACGAAGCTGACCTATCGCTATCAGGGGCGCGACTTTCGCCTGACCGACGTCCACGGCCATGTCGTCCATGACATCCTGGCTTAAACCAGGTCGGAGGCATCGTTCTCTATGCGGACAACCGGGCGAGGAGGCTTTCCGTTCGATCTTCCGTAACCAATGATGCCGAATCCGGTTCCGTTGTTCGCGACAGATTTGCGGAGGGCCACCGCCTTCTGAAAACAAACCCGCCGACTCGACCCAACTCAGTTTCATTTTGAATCAACCTCCTCTCTTTTTTTGCTTTCCGTGTTCGGAAAGGATTTTACTGTTTCGTTGAAAACTCCCGAGGTTTTTCGTATTGAGCAATTTGAAAGACATCAAGTCACAAAGTCATCAACACGTGTGGAAAAAGGCTAGTTTTGGCCCGATAGTTCCCCTCTCGCGCAGGATTTGTTTTTGTGTACTGTTTGGCGGTTAGTGATTAGGAGTTAGGATTTAGGGATTAGAAATGGGTCTTGGACCTCGAATGTTATCCAACAACTGACCACGAACCACTGACGACTAACAAAATACCAACTTGCCAAAGATCGC
>JABURQ010000140.1 GCA_014762625.1 Planctomycetaceae bacterium
TGCAGTTTGTATTGCTTGCCGAGTGTTCCATCCCGGCAGAAAAGGTAGGCGATATTGAACAGTTCTCCTTCCTCCACCGCGAAGTGAGACCCGCCGATGACGTTAACGTCATACTTGACGGCCATCTCCGTGAAGAAGTCGAGGTATTGCGGAGTGAATTCGGAAAGTTGACGAGCGGCCTGTCCCGGTCGAGAGGACGGCACGCAGGAAAGGAGTTGGGTCGTGAAAAGTTCCGGAAAGAGAACGAAGTCGCATTTGTAATCGGAGGCGACGTCGATAAAAAATTCACACTGCTGTGCCATTTCCTGGAAGCTGTCGATGGCCCGCATCTGATACTGGACGGAGCAGATACGAATCGGTTCGACCGGGTGATGATACCGTCTTTTCGCTCCCTTTTGATAATCGAGATTCTTCCATTCCAGAAACGTCGCGTACCCGAGCGAATCCGTGTCGCTGGGAAAATAATCGGGAATCAACCCCTGCAACGAAAACCCGTTCGAAAGTTGAGCCGTCAAGACGGGATCGAACAGCGTTTTGTCGACGACCGCTTCCACATACTCACGCGCCGACAGTTCCTCAGCATGTAAGTGGTATCCGGGGATTCGCCCTCCCACAATCATTCGGGTCAGATTTTTTTGACGGCAGATTTCCTTGCGTGCATCGTAAATTCGACGCGAGATTTTGAGCCCGCGAAATTCCGGATCGACCATAATCTCGATGCCGTAGAGCATGTCTCCTTTCGGATTGTGATTGCGGATATACCCGCCGTCCGCCACCTTCTTCCAGTCGTGCCACGCCATGTCCGATTGATAATCGAGGATCAGACTGCTGGAAGAGGCGGCGAGCTTGCCGTCAATCTCGACGCAGATTTGACCTTGAGGAAACGTATCGACCTGGCTTTGAATCTGGTCGCGTTGCCACGGTTGCATGCCTGGAAAACACCGTTCCTGCATCGCGATGAGGTCATCGAAGTCGTCCATCGTGAGCTGACGGACATTGATTTTCCATTCGTATTCTTTGAGATCGATGGGATCCATAAATGTTTCTTTGTGCGGTGAGAAAGAAATCCATACGCATTATTGTATCCCCGGTATCGGTCGTTCAAAAGGGACTCCGCCAAATGCCGCGATTCTGATATCCTGAGTCACCATGACTCCGGCTCTACGACGAAAATTACTCTTCGCGGCTTTGTACTTCAGCGAGGGCGCGCCCATTGGTTTTTTGTGGTGGGCTCTACCGACTCGTCTGGCGTCAGCCGGGGTCGAAACCGCCGACATTACCGCGCTGACGGCGGCTCTGGTATTGCCGTGGACCTTCAAATTTCTCTGGGCTCCCACGATCGATGCGTTGCAGTTTCCGCGCTGGACGCTCCGGCATTGGATCACACTGTGTCAAATCCTGATGGGCCTCGCGCTCGTTCCGTTGATGTTTCTCAATCTTGCCGATGACTTTGGGCTGATTCGGTTCTTTCTGATCGCTCACGCCGTGTTCGCCGCGACTCAGGACGTGGCCATCGATGCCTTCTGTATCTCGATGACCGAACCGGAAGAACGTGGTGCTTACAACGGCTGGATGCAGGCCGGCATGCTGGTTGGTCGGTCGATTCTCGGAGGAGGCGCGTTGATTCTGTTTTCACATTTCGGGCAGACGACAGTTCTCAGTATGCTGCTGTTGGCGATCTTCAGTTCGGGAATCCTCCTGTGGACGCTGCCCCTTGGACGACCGATTCCTGTGAAGCATCGCCACTCAACACTGGCGGGGACTTTCCGGGAAGTATTTCTCTCCCTCAAACTGGCTTTTGAGGAACGTGCGACGTGGTGGGCGGTCCTGTTTGCCCTGACCGCGGCGGCCGCTTTTGAAGCTCTCGGTGCCGTTCAAGGGCCTTTCCTGCGACAGCATCAGATGAGCGAAGCCACCATCGGCTGGCTGATGGCGGTTCCGTATGTAATCGCGCTGGCGGTCGGATCGCTACTCGGCGGTTATCTGGCGGATCGGATCGGTCATCGGAAACTGGTCGCCGGTTCGCTGATCGGTTTCGTCGTCTGCGTCAGTGTGGCGGGAGGATTGATGATCTCGAATCCCCCCGATGTGCAAAGCCTGTCGATCCTGATCGTCGCGAACGGCTTCTGCATCGGAATTTTCACCGCCTCCACGTACGCCATGTTCATGAATCTCTCTCACCCCTCCGTTGCCGGGACCCAATTCAGTGCGTTGATGGGAGCCACGAATGGCTGCGAGGCGTGGAGTGCCTGGAGCATTGGAGCGATCTCGCTTCAAATGCCGATCGGGCAGGGACTCTGGTGTCTGGCCGTCGTTTCGATCCTCAGCCTGATCTTTCTGAGACAGCTTCCGGGAACTCGATCAGCATGAATCGGAGGCAGCCGACAAAAAGGATCAGGCGTTGTCATCGGACGACATCAAATTCCTGAGCGCCCGTCCCGTCAGGCTCTTCGAATTTTCCGCCAGTTGCTGCGGACTCCCGACGGCGACAATCTCTCCACCATGCACGCCGGCTCCCGGCCCCAGATCGATCAGCCAGTCGGCAGCCGCCAGCATCTGCAATTCGTGCTCGATCACCAGCACCGTATGCCCCTCCTCCACCAGGCGTTGGAACAAGCCGATCAGGCGTTTCACATCGTCAGCGTGAAGTCCCGAGGTCGGCTCATCGAGCAGAAAGAGCGTCGGTCCCGACTTCAGTTTGCCCAACTCGGTCGCCAGCTTGATCCTTTGGGCTTCTCCTCCCGAGAGAGTCGGCGCCGGTTGCCCTAACTGCAAGTAACCAAGTCCCATCTCGCACAACACTTGCAGTCGTTCCGCGACCACTGGAAAGCTTACGAAGAATGCGGCGGCTTCCAGTAAACTCATCTCCAGAACGTCGGCGACATTCCTTCCTTTATAAAGAATCGACAAGGTTTGCTCATTGAATCGTCTGCCTCGACACGAGGGACAGACTGTTTTTACATCCGGCAACATGGCTTGCCGATACCGCAATTCTCCTCGTCCCTTACATCGACCGCAACGTCCGGCGGAAGATTGAAAGCTGAAGCGCGAGGCGTTGAAGCCGCGCAGTTTGGCTTCTTTCGTGCCGGAAAAAATGCGACGGACTTCATTCCAGATCCCGGTCGCAGTGGCCGGATTGGAGCGTCCGTTTTGTCCCAGTGGCGACTGATCGACAACCCGCAACGCATGAATGGCATCGGCTCCTTCAATGGTCTCACAACGGACGCATGGCTGGTCGTCTCTGTTGAGAATCTTTCGGCGCGTCGGTTGGCACACATCGTGAACCAGCGTGCTTTTTCCGCTGCCGCTCACGCCCGACAATGCCACAAATGCCCCCAATGGGATCTCGACATCGATGCCGCTGAGATTGTGACATCGCACGCCGGTCAGACGGAGTGTCTGGTCAACAGGTCGCTCAAGCGAGGATTGTGCGTAAGAATCTCCGCTCAGCAAACGACTTGTGGGAGTCTCGGCGAGTTGCCGTAGTTCGTCGGGTGTTCCCTGAGCAATGATTTCGCCTCCGGCACGTCCGGCTCCCGGTCCGAGTTCGATCAGATGATCGGCTCCTGCGATGAGGAGCGGATCGTGCTCGACGACGATCACGCTGTTCCCCCGATCCCGCAAACGCTGCAACGACTTCAATAAACGAGCCGCATCGGCGGCGTGTAATCCGCTGGTCGGTTCATCGAGCAGATAGGCCACATGGGTTAGCCCTCCCGCAAGCACCGCCGACAGACGCGCTCGCTGATATTCTCCTCCCGAAAGTGTGACAGCACGCCGATCGAGCGTGAGATATCCTAAGCCCACCTCTTTCAAAACCTGCAAGCGCTGAACAATCTGAGGCTGTAAACGCTGGAAGATTTCCGTCCGAACCGGGTCCGTCTCATCGGCAAGCGGAGAGACGGATTGCCAAAAGATCAACGCATCGTCCACCGATCCTGAGAGACATTCCGGAAACGTCATGTCCTGATAGCGAACGTTTCGACTGAACGCATTCAGACAGGTTCCTCGACATTCGGGACAGATTTCATTCTCCTCCCCCACGACTCCCTTCCCGTCGCACTCCGCGCAAGCTCCGTAGGGACTGAACGGACTGAAGCTCCGCGACTCCAGCGGGGCAAATGCCAGATCGCAATCGACACACGCATAACGGGAGGAATAAAGACGATCTTCCCAACCGTCGTCGGTCTGCATGCTGATCAGACAGGTTTCATTCCCTTCCCGTAACGCCAGCCGCACCGATTCGGTCAATCGGTCTTCGATTCCCTCTTTGACAATAATACGATCGATCACCACTTCGACGTCATGTTTTTGTCGCGGGGCCAGCCCGTTCGCGTCCGCGAATTCCACCAGTTCCCCATCGATGCGCGCTCGAACGAATCCGCGCGACGCCAACGAAGCCAGCAGTTCTTTCTGAGCACCCGTTTTCCCTCTCACGACGGGAGCCAGAATCATCACCTTCCGTCGGTCCTCGAGACGCATAATCCGCTCGACGATCTCCTCCACCGTCTGACGAACGACTTCCTGACCGCATTGGGGACAATGAGCGGTTCCCATCCGCGCAAACCAGAGTTGCAGATGCCGTGAGAGATCGGCCAGGGTCAGCAGCGTCGCCCGAACGCTTTGATGTCCGCGATGCTGAGCCAGCGTCAACACGGGAGGTAATCCTGTAATCTGGTCAACATTCGGCGGTTGAGGTAGTCGAACCTGACGGCGGGAGGAGTTAGGGACCGTTTCCAGAAATCTTAACCGTCCCGCGGCAAAAAGCGTGTCGTAGAGGAGGCTGCTTTTCCCACTCCCCGACAATCCGGTGATCACGACGAGTCGTTTCGCGGGAATGTCGAGGGAAATGTTCTTCAAATTATGTTCGCGCGCTCCCCGGACGGAAATCGTCCCCGCCGAGGAGGACAAAGAGGTCTGTGGAGAATCGATTTTCACCGGCAAGTCCAAGCTTCTCCATCTATCGAGGTGTGCGATACAGGCTTTGATGATAGAATGAATCCCTCTGAAAGTCACTTAACCCACATTTCAACTTCTTCATTCTCTCCTCCGAGCGTCCCATGTCGCTGATTCCGAATGCATTCCTGTTCGAGTCGCAACAGACGATTCAAAAACTTCCCAAAAAGCCGGCCCGTCGAAATTCTCTCAAGCCGCTTTCTGGGAAATATGCACTCGATACACTCCAGACTCTCGATGACTTCACTCCGTTTGCGAGACTCTCTCTCGGCTGGCACCCCGAAGGATTGCAGATCGATTGTCGGGTGGAAGGCAAACAAGGCGCCCTGAAGTGTGACCCCGATCAACCGACGACGTCGGACGGTTTGCATCTGTGGATCGATACCCGGAACACCCCCGGCGTCCATCGGGCTAACCGGTTCTGTCATCAGATTTCTGTCTGGCCTTCGGGGGGTGGAAAAAACAAACAGGAACCGATCGTGCAACAGGTCGAGATCGCCCGCTGCCGGGAGAAATCGCCTCTCGCCGATCCCGAGCTTTTCTGGGCTAAGTCCACGATTGAGAAGACCGGTTACGAACTTTCTGTCTGGATCCCGGCGGACGCCCTCAATGGTTACGATCCCGAGGAGAGTCCCGTCTGCGGATTCTTTTACGCTGTCCGCGATCGGGAACTGGGATTGCAGACTCCCAGCGTCGGCGAAGAATTTCCCTTCGCAAGCGATCCAAGCTTATGGCACAGTATCGAGTTGACCGATTGAATCTGAACGTGCAGAAACTGCCAGCGGGAGTGAGGAATCAATGATTGAGTTTAATTGCCCATCATGTCAGGCATTGATTCGCGTCGGAGAGAAAGCGAGCGGCAAAAAAGGGACTTGTCCCTCGTGTCGGAAAAAGATTGTGGTTCCCGAAAAGTCTGTAACCCAGTCGCCTCCGGCGATCGACACTCCGCCGATCCCCTCGAATCCTCCGGAGCAATCACAATCCGACAACCCACCGACATTCGATCCAGCCAACGTTCCGACGGATCCTCCCGCTGCATCAGCAGAGCCCGTGATCCAGATCAAACCGCAAACGAGCCCCACTCGGCGGAGACGAAAAGGTCGCCGACGATCCTCGAAAGGGGGGCTCTGGGTCCCGGTGCTGTGTGCGGGAATTCTCTTCGGGTTTATTGGTTGGTACTTTTTCCAAATCAATGCGGGACTCTCTCCCGAAGTCACCGGAACGGTTGTCGAATCACCGGAAATTCCTCCCGGTTTGATTGCACGTGGTGACGTCACTGTGGATGGCCAACTGTACGAAAAAGTCCGCGAATCACTCGAATCGGAACAACTGAAACTTGTGGGAAGTGCCCAATTGGCCGACGTGACTCTCACGGCACAACAATCGGGGATCGTGACGACAGTCAAACCCGCCCCCGGCGCGATGTGTGTGCGTGTTTCTTTGAACGACACCGATGTCGCCGACTACGTCTCCGAGCACGCCAAGGAACTCAATCAATATCGCATGCAGAACATTCAGGAAACCGCCGACGAGTTCATAACCGCCTGGGCCGCCGCGCTGGAAACCGGTGAGAAAACGGTTCCCAACCTGAGTAGGGTTCGCAATCAAATGGCCCTCGCGTCGGTCGTCAGCGGATTTGGATACCACGTAGTTGCCTGGGACGGCAAGATCGCGTCGCCCTGTATCGGCGTCGGGAACTCGGGAGAATTGTATTTCGTCCTCAAGCCGGGAACCAAGTCGTTTATCATTCGGGGACGCGATGTGGGTAGCGAAAGCGCCGGCTTTCCGGGGGAAATTGTGGTGAAGGTGGATCGTCCCGAAGCTTCCACCGCACCTCAACCGGCTCCACAAGAGCCCGAAGAAATGTAATCAACCACGCCTGGAGAGCGTCGATCCTGTTCGGTACGAACTCTGCGCATCGTTTCTATCTGGCTGGTGAAATCATCAGGTCTTGTGGAGTTTGTTCTGGGTGCTTTGTACTTGGTTCTTGGCAGTCTGGACTCCAAAACCGAAGGACAAAAAACAAAGCACGAAATACGAATAATCAAATTGCCAAAGATCGCGATGTGGATTACCGGGTTCCAAAATCGAATCACCCCGCACGCTAACTCTCGTAGGAGTTCGTTTACGAGACTAATCTTGGGTGGCACTGTGCGGCTTGCCCGCCAGTGTTTGAGAGGGGCAGAACAAATGGAACGCCGATGACGCCGATCCAACGGATTGTCACAGGTTGGAAAAGAGAACTCGCACAGCGGCGCGGCGACGCCGCGAACAAAGAAAGAACACTCATCTTCGCTAATCAACACTCGTCAGGAAAGTTGATCCAGATTAGCGATGATCAGTGTTTATTAGTGTTCCTGCTTTCTTTGAGTCAGTAAGCCAGGAATCTGAAATCTCAACACTTCACACGGAAAACTGTTTTCCACCACCCAGCCGATTTCATTTTTGTCTCGATCCGGGGCTGCGGTCCGTTTAATCTGAAGGTCATGCTCGCCTCCACACGCTGCTCACTGACGTTGATTCAAGATCAGATTCAGGACCTGAGATGAAATTACGATTCCCCCTTGTCTGCTTTAGTTTATTCTTGCTCTCGGGACTCCAGATCGCTTCCGCGGAAGAAGCTGTCTGGAAGGCGGGATCGGCGTTCGTTCGCATCACTCCCGACAAACCGATGTACATGGCCGGGTATGCCGCTCGTAACAAACCGTCCGAAGGCGTGGCCTCCGAACTGTATGCGAAGGCTCTCTATCTGGAAGATGCTGAGGGACACCGGGCGGCGATCGTGACGTTCGACCTGATCAGTGTGTTGAAAGAACTGCGTGACGGCGTCGCCAAAACAGTCGAAGCTCGATACAAGATCCCCGCTGCCGCGGTAATGCTGAACTGTTCCCACACTCATTGCGGGCCGGTGGTTCGCTCGCCGTCCAAGGCGATCCAGGATCTCGATTCTGAAAAAGTGAAGCAGGCGGTCGAGTATTCGCAGTGGCTCGAAAAGACGTTAATCGAACTCGTGGGAGCGGCGGTCGAAAACGCCGAGCCTTCGACGGTCACCTATCATCGTTCCCGAGCCGCGTTCGCCATGAATCGACGCTTGCCGACCGATGCCGGGTTTCGGAATTCCCCGAATCCGGACGGGCCCGTCGATCACGATGTGCCGGTGCTGAAAGTGGTGAACGCCGCGGGAGAACTGAAAACCATTCTCTTCGGGTATGCCTGCCATAACACCACGCTCTCGTTTTACGAATTTTGCGGAGACTACGCCGGTTTCGCGCAAGCGGACATCGAACGCAATCATCCGGGAGTGGTGGCGATGTTCGTGATGGGTTGCGGCGGCGATCAGAATCCGTATCCGCGACGCACGCTCGATCTCGCGATCACGCATGGAAAAACTCTCGCAACCGCCGTGGAAGCGGCTTTGGAGACGCCGGCGATTCCGGTCAGCGGTCCGTTGACGGCTCAACTGGAAGAGGTCGAAGTGACGTACGCTCCGCCGCCCACGAAGGAAGAACTCGAAGCGCGTCTGGAAACGGGGAACAAATACGTCGTCCGACACGCGCAGCGACTGCTCACACAACTGGAAACCGAAGGCAAGCTCCGCGATAGCTATACTACGTTGGTGCAGACGTTTCAGTTCGGCGACGATTTGACCCTTATCGCCTTGCCGGGGGAGACGGTCGTCGACTTTTCCCTGCGACTCAAACGGGAACTCGCCGATCGACGGGTGTGGGTGGCCGGGTACAGTAACGATGTGTTTGCCTACGTTCCCAGCAAGCGTGTGCTGCAGGAAGGGGGATACGAAGGAGGTGGCGCGTTAATTTACTTCACCGCCATTCTGCATCCCGGACCGTTCGCCGACGATATCGAAGAACGGATCATCGATTCCGTTCACCGACAGTTGCAGCCGGAGTGATGGTGAGCCAAGGAGATTTCAGACGAGCTGTTGAGTAGGCAAGGCAATGTCTTTGACTACTCCTCCCGGTCCGCGATCTTCAATTTGATCTCGTCGGAGTTCGCTCCGCTGACATTCCTGACAATAGAGTTTCCAATACAATCCGAGCGAGTTGTTCGGGGTTTCGATGAGCCACGATCTCGGTGTCGTCAAAATGACCGTCGAGAACGAGCATGGCGGCACCATGCAGTAACGACCATCCAGCAAGCGTATGACGTTCCACGGCATTTCCTTTGAGCAAACCAGCATCTTCGCCCACCTTCAGTTCTGCGATCAAGAAGTCATAGGTGGCATCCTGTGCTGTTTCGAGTGCTTCGGTTCGATTGGCCATCACATCCCGAGAGAACATCACGCGGTAGTAACCAGTCTGCGTCACTGCAAACTCCATATACGCCGTCCCCAAGGCCAGAATACGCTTTTCGGGCGAGCGTTTGGGGATCGTCTGCACTTTCAACTGTTTCAAAAGGAGCTGTTGGCCTTCGATGGCCAATTTCACCAACAGATCGGCTCTGCTGGAAAAATGACGATACGGGGCGTTGTGAGAAACTTGGGCGACCCGTGCCGCTTCGCGTAACGTGAAGCCTTCCAAGCCTTTGGACTCTACGATCTTCAACGCTGCCTGGAGAAGACTTTGACGAAGGTTGCCGTGGTGATAACTCTCGGAAGTTCCACGACTCGAATTTGTTGAATGATCACCCATCGGAAGATTCTCGACATTTTTGTTGACAGTGTCAACATGAGAGCTTATGTTGCTGTCGTCAACATTGTTTGCCCGCGGAAAATTTCGAGGAATCGCGTTTTCTTCGGGATGTGGTACAGCCAGCAACAATGGAAAGGTTCGAGATGAAAGCTGCACACAACAGAGTTGGTAAAATTTCTCTCAGTACGAGATTCGTCCTTAGCCGTCTGCTATTGGCGGTCTTGACATTGCTCATTAGTTCGCCGTTGCCGGCTCAGACGTCGGAAACCTCTGCGGTTCAGGCAACGGGTGTTCTGGAAAGCTCGGAAGTCGAGCTTTTACAGGCATCTGTACTCGACGGGACACGCATCGTGAAAGTGATTCCTCATGGAAGCAGAGTTACCCAAGAAACTCCTCTTCTGGAATTTGAACATCGGCAGTCCCCAGTTGAAAAAGCCAGGCGACAACTCCTCAAAGCTGAGCTCGAATTGCGATCCACACTAAAAGAACTTGAGGTCCTGGAACATTTCACCAGGCCACGAACGCTTGCTGAATTACAGGAACGTGAAAAGGAAGCAAGCAGAAATGTGGAGAGAACGAAACTATCGGGTGAAGCACAACTCGCGATGAAAAAAGCCCAAGTCGCCACTCTTACGAATGAATACCACATTGTTCTTTCCCGATACGAAAAATTGAAAGAGCTCGAAGAAATCAGACGGGACGAATTACTGCTGGAAGAATATGCGATTCGTTCGGTTCATTTAGAGGCGAAGCTGAAAACCGCGCTCAAGGAAGTTGAACAACAATGCGTGCAGAATGAGCGCCAACTGGCTGAAGCAAATTTCGAGACGAAACTCGCAAAGCTCGATCTCATACAGTACCAAGAGGGTGACTATATAGCACAAAAAGAAGCTCTTGAAACTCAAATAGAAGCAGCGAAAGATAAGCTCTCACGACAACGTGAGAAGTATGAAAAGATAATTCAAGCGGTCCGGCAGAAGCAAATATTGGCTCCCGTTGACGGCATCGTCTTCCACCATGATTCTCGTATAGCTCACAGTAAGCCGTTTAGTTTGGAACCGGGGTCTCGCGTAAAACAAGGACAGGTACTGCTCAAGTTCGCCAGCCTCGAGTCGAGACAGGTCCGGGTTCCCGTCTGCGAATCAAACATCCTGCGAATAAATGAAGGTCAATCTGCAACCGTCCACTTCACGGCTCTTCCGACTCAAGAGTTTTCCGCAACGGTGATATCCATTTCGGAAGTTCCTCGATTCGAAAAGCTAACTTCGGATGGGTGCGTGAACTATGATGTCATTCTCGACATGACTGATCTTCCCGCTGAGTTAAAGCTGGGAATGACATGCGAAGTCAAATTCTTGTCGGATTGAGCCTTCAGGTTCGTTACTCCTCCCGGTCCGCGATCTTCAGTTTGATCTCGTCGGAGTTCGCTCGCAATTCCGGAGCATACATCGCTTCCGCCACGGTCGGCAGGGCGCTGAACTTACCCGGAATTTCGGCTCGCATCCGGTAGCTGGTCGAGTGCCTGCCGCGCGGCAAAGCCCGCACGAAGATCGCCACTTTCTCATCGCGGAATTCGCGATAAGATCCGATCCGGTCCCCCGAGTAGCCGCTGGTGAGTGTGACTGGTTCGAAGCCCGCCGCTTTGTGATCTTCGAAGACGAGGTATTCGTAGTCGTTTTTCGATTCGATAATCAGCTCGACTTCGACCAGATCGCCCGACTCCAACTCGGCGAGATTGACGAGTTCTTCCTTGCGGTAACGTTCTTCCTGCTGGGAGACGGCTTGTCCGCGCGAGCCGGCGACTTTGCCGTCCCGGTCGTCGCGAGTCAATTTGTAGTATTTCCGCTCGACTTTGATTTCGAGTCCCGCTTTGGTGATGAAGTCTTCGAGAGTGAAGTTGGTCAGGTAGGCGTTGAAATAAAGCGGTCCTTCTCCTTTGCGTTTCAGTTCCAACGTATGCTTTCCGGATTCAACGTCCGCGCCGGTGAGAACGAACTTGTTGTCGAACGTGAAGAGGTCTTCGCCGGTGACTTTGACTTCCTTCCGTTTCTTTCCGTCCAGCCAGACTTCGATCGTCATATCCGGTTTGTCTTCGTCGCTGGCAACCAGATATTCGGCCAGGGCTTCGATCGCGTAGGCCGTGTCGCGGGTGCTGTTCCAATAGGTGGAATGCTTGCGATTATTGAGCAGATACTTGACCAGCCGAGAGGCTTTGACTCCTTGTGGATCGGTTTTCGAAAGCAGCTTGAGATAGAAGGCGTTGGCTTCAATCGCGCTGCCGTACCAGTACCACCATCCGGACGCTTCGTCGTTGAGATAAGCGGTTTCGTTTTCTTCATCCTGGACGAGGAACTGATCGATGTTGCGAACGATCATTTCCAGTCGTTCCGCCGAGTTCTGTTTGTGCAGAGCCAGACCGTAGAGCGCTTTGGAATAGAGGGCGAGCGACACGCGATCGCGGTAGAGGTAATCGTCCATCCGATCGTCGACGATGTCGGCGTCCACGAGCACCATATAGATTAAGGCATCGAGATTGTCGGCTTTGAGTTTATAGCGTTTCCCTTTGCGTTCTTCGGGATCGAGTTCGCCGACTTTCAACAGTTCGATCTGCTGGTCCTGATAGTTCTTCAGCCATTGCACGCCTTTTTGCAGCGTTCCCGGCACGACGGCCACGCCGTTCTGCTGGGCAATTTGCAGACCATGGACGACGGTCGCCGTTGTGTGCGGCCAGGAATGTTCGCCCCAGCCGGAGAACCAGCCCCAACCGCCATCGGTGAGCTGCATCTGCGTGAGACGTTGAACGCCGTCATCGACCATTTTGGAAACCTCGCCTTCATCGAAGACTGGATTGCGATCCCAGCGTTTCCATTGTTTGGCACGTTCGGGATCGTCGCCGATTTCCTGGGCGTTCAGGTTGGTTCGTTTTTCCTGAATCGCTTTCAGGTCGAGGTCCATTCGTTTGAGAATATTCTGCGTGATGACGGTCGGCAGGAAACGATTGAGCGTCTGTTCGGTGCAGCCGTACGGGTAATCGACCAGATACGGCAACGCATCGACCATCGCTCCCGCGAGCGTCGGAGAGTAACGGACTTCGAGTCGCGACTGCTCGGGACGACGGTCGTCCGGAACTGTCATGACGACTTGAGCGGAGTCCTGATTATGTCGGATGACGCCGGTGTACGAATCGGTTTTCAGGATGCCGTGGACGTAGACCGGGAAGGACATTTCGACGGCATCCGATTCGACGTCGGTGAGTCCTTTCACGCGGATCGTCACTTCCCCTTCCTCGACCGCTTTGACGCGCCAATCGACGCGTGTTTCTCCATCGGCGGCGACGTTCACCGTTCGCACCACGTCGTCCATTGGTTGTAACTGTCCGCCTTCCAATTCCAGTTGGACCTCCACATCCTTGGCCGCATCCAGGTAGTTATGCACGTTTGCCGAAAGAATGACTTCGTCCTTCTGCGTGAAGAAACGAGGAGCTTGTAAGCGGACGAGCAGATTTTTCGTGGTGATGAATTCGGCCGAACCCTCGCCGACTTCAGCGTCCGCTCCCATCGTCCAGGTGCGGACTTTCCACGTCGTTAAACTGTCGGGGAGCGGAAATTCGATCTCGGCAGTGCCGTCCGCATCGGTGGTGACGTTCGTCGTCCAGTACGCCGTATCGGCGAAGTTCTTCCGGATCGTCGGTTGGACCTGTGGTGCGGACTGGGTTCCTCCTCCACCAGGGGCACCACCACCGAATCCGGCGACATCTCCGACTTCCGCTGCCATTTCGGACATGGGGGCCGCGCTTTTGGCCATTGCCGATCCTCGCAACATCTGCTTGCCTTCAGCGCCCCAGCGATCCCCGAGATACAATCTGACCACCCCGTCGTTTTCCGAATGATTCATCGTGACCAATCGATCGATGATGTTGCCGAAGACGCCGAGTTGCTGCATCCGTTCTTCTTGGTTTTTATAAATCGGAGCTGTCCCCGTATTCAGCGAGGATGCCAGATTTCGAGAGTAGTGACGCCGCCATTTCCAGAAGAAGTCGCGGATGTCGGCGATGTTGGACCCGCCGGAAATGTACTCGATGCTTTTGTCGTAGACGGTGAGAATGGTCGAACCGAGGAACGGCTCTCCCTCTTCGTCGGTCAGTTTCACTTTCAGTTTGGATTCTTTGCCGGGGAGGTATTCCGGTTGTTCCGAGGCGACTTCGACATTCACAATTTTTCCGGACGGCGGAACGATGATTTCCCGCGCGACGTTATGCACGCGACCGTTAAAAATGGTAACCGCTTCGACGAAGAAGTTCGGGCGATCTTTCTCGCCGATGTCGAGCGTGTGGACGGTACTTTTCCCGGACATTTTCAGCACGACCGGTCGGGAGGCGACGCCGTTTTCAGAACGCTCGAATAACAAAACCGTTGCGCCGACGCGGTTAGTGTTGATCAGGAGTTCGACCTTTTCTCCCGGTTGATATTCTTTCCGGTCGGTGATCAGTTCGAGGTCGTTGAAACGGAAGTCGGCGGCGTCGAAATTATCGCCTCGAACCAGGAAGACATACGCCCCTTCGATTTCGTTTCCTTTGGAATCGGTCACCGTGTGCGAAAGTCGATATTGTCCGGCGGAGTTCAGTTTGACTTTCAGAACCGCTTCTCCCTGGGCGTCGGTATCGAGTTCCCATTCTTCGACGGCGGTTTCTGTGGGCTTTCCGTCTGCGTCGTATTGAATTCGATATAGCTTCGCCACGCCGTCACCCGAGACCGGTTTCTGGTCGAGCGTTTGTGCTTTGAAGCGGAACTCGGCGGTTTCGCCTTCCTGAAAGTAGCCGCGATTCGGCCAGACGAAAACTTTGAACGGCTCGCGGGAGACCAGGACATTCCCCTGTCCGACAATCGTGCGACGGGATTGATCGACGACCTCGGCGGTGATGGAGTATTGGTGATCCTGATCGCCGTGAACGGCTTTGGCGAGCGAGGTATCGATTTCGATTTCGACTGTGCCGTCGGGACCGATCTCGACTTCGTCCTCCATCACGATTTCGGGTGGATCCTGCCTCCAGCCCCACCAGCTTTGGATCGGCGCCATACAACCCCAACGATGCCAGCCGGGATACCAGTTGTAATCGTACGCAAACCACCAATAGCCGGGCTCGTAAAACCAATCCCACGGCTGTTGCGGGAACCAGCGTGCGTCGTGTTGCGAGCGAGTGACTTTGTAGTGGACCTTCGCATTGGTGACCGGCGCTCCGAAGAAATAGCGGGCTTCGATTTTCGCCGGGATCACCTCACCCAACTTGACCGGTTCGGACGGGGCTTCGACGGTGACTTCGTATTCCGGTTTTTTGTATTCCTCGACGCGGAACGATCCGCTTCCCTGGAACCGATGCGGTTTGCGCAGAATCACCTGATACTGCCCGAGCATTGCTTCGTCTTCGAGTTTCAGTTCGTCCGCGTAACCGCCGAACTCATCCAGTTGGATTTCCTTTTCGACGATCTTCTCGCCGCGCGGATTCTGGATATCGAGCATCATCGTCTCGTTCTTCCAGGGATCCTGGAAATTGGGATCGTAGGTCGGCGTGCGAACCCAAACCTTGAATTGCGCGGTATCGCCGGGCCGATAGATGGGACGATCGGAGACGACGTAAACTTTGGGGTTGGTCGGATGACTCGACGAACGGGAGCCGTCGTAAAAGTGGTCGAAGCCGTAGAATGCGAAGCGGTCCCCCTTGCGAGCGATCAGAACCCAGTTGAAATTGCGTTCGACCTGCTCGTTGGAGGTGACGATCAAGCCATTCTCGTCGGTGAAGCGAGCAAACTGCTTGAATGTTGTGTTCCAGATGGCATCATTTCGATCCGTGTGATATCCGAAGAATTCAACGTTTACTTTTTCGATTTCTTTCCCGTTGGTGGAATCGGAGACGTAGACAATTTCGCCGTTCTCGATTCGTTTTTTGACAATGGCCAGATCGCTGACCCAGACCACCATCCGGACTTCGTTGCCGTCCGTCATCTTCCCGGTCACGAGATAAGCGCCCGCATTTTCCAGCGGAGCGGTGACGTTGACTAAGTCGTCGCGATGCCCCGCCGGGGGATCGAGTTCGACGGTCCACGAGGCGACGGTTTCGCGGAGGTATTTCTTCTGATCCTGTTGAACGACCCGTTCGCCGATGTTGTGGAGATAAAGACGTCGCGCGTCGGGGCGGGTAATGCCGCGCGTCACCCGTTTGATGTAATCTTTGACATCTTCAACAAGTTGGGCGGCGTCCAGTTTTTGTGCGGTGAATTTGACTTCGTTTCCGTTTCGGTAGCGGAGGGGGATTTCGACCGGCTGCCCGGCGGCGACAACGCCCATTCCTTCAAACTGGCACCAGTTGTCGACGATCTGATCGAGCGCTTTCTGGCGGTACGGATTATTGGCAGTGCCGGGGCCGAACTTTTCAATCGCTTCCTTCCACATCTCGGCGGCGCGCGGATATTGGCGACGATTGGTAAAGATTCGAGCCAGGGTGTCCATCGCCGAGCTTTGGTAAGAATTCTCCTCCTCCGCCAGCGATTGGTAGATCGCGATGAAATTGAACTCTTCCGGCAGCGTCCAGCGTTTGATGCCGGTGGCGAGTTGGGCCGACGTTTCGGTGTCTTTCAAGGTGTGAACGGCGTACGGTCCGGAAACCTCTTCGCTCTCCTCTTCCTCGCCTTCCTCCGCCTTCAAGGGGATTACCGAACCGCGACCGCTCATGGTCTGAACGCCGAATTGTCCGTAGAGAAAACCGGCCCAGGTTTGCATCGTTTCCCATTTGGCAGCGGGCGTGACGCGGGCGATTTCCGCAAGGCACCAGCGATAGCGTTCGCCATCGTTGAGAGAATCTTCAAAAGAGTCCGGCACCTGATAGTAGACGGGGTTTCCGTCTTCATCGACCGGCGCGCCGAGTGGGACATTGCGAGCCCCGTAATAGACCGTTTGATCTTCGTAGTCGGGAAGCGTTTCCAGGTCAGTCAGCACTTGCAGCTTCCAGGCGTCGCGACCGTACCGGTTCCGCATGAGGCCGGAAGAGAACTTTCGATACAGATCGACCACTTCACCCGGCGCATTTTTTTCCTCTTCCGGAGAGATCAATCGCCGCGCATCGTTCAGCCACATCATGGCCTGAGTGCGATCCCGTTTTTCGGAGGAAACCCAAGTCCCTCCGCCTCGCTGATTCCCCCGTTGGAATTCCTGTGCGATGATGGAGCCGTAATGCGGAACGGACAGAATCGCTTTCGAGGCAGAGGTCAGCGCGCGCCAGTTTTCGTCGTGCAGTTCGACAAACTCCTTCAAATACCCGTCAATTTCCGCAGCGCGATTGAGTCGCTGGAGGCACTGAATTCCTCTCTCAAGGTCTGAACCGACCTGCTTCGGGTCGGTCTCCTCATCGAGCGAGAGTTCCCGAAAGATTTCATATGCATCGCGAAAGTTTCCATCCTTTTGATGCTTTTGAGCGGTGGTGCGACGAGACTCCGCGGAAGGTTCTTGCGCCGTGAGGTACCACGTGAAGAGGAGCGACAGACTGAACACGACGACAGAAATGAGCTTGCGTGACATGGCCAAAGGCTTTCGGAATAGCGGCGTTCGACGGGATGTGTGGATGTGACTGATTATGGCCGTCGGCGATTGATCGCACCAGACCGGCTTGCTTCTTGAGAAGTTCTCGTCTCGCGAAAAGTTCCTGAAAAATGGTGACGTCTGTTGTTTTTTCAGAAAACCAGGCTGAATTCGTGAGCGTTATGAAGGGAATGAGGTCTCGCTCCGCCCGGTGACAGTGTTACACTGACCGCTACCACACACTTTGCCACCGGGATACGTTGATCATGACATTTGAATGGGGACTTTACATCACCGCGCTGGGGTATCTGGCGACTCTGGTGTTAATTCCCATCGTGCTCCTCACTCCAAAACGCCATTCGGTTTCTTCCGTCGCGTGGATTCTCACCATCGTCACGCTTCCGATTTTCGGCGGACTGCTGTTTCTCGTCTTCGGACTGACGCGACTCTCGCGACACGCGGAACGAAAACGCCGCGCCACCGCCCAACTCCATCGGCTCCTCCCCGAATTGCAGGCTTCCTCGCATCGTGTGTCGGAGCAGGATCCGCCGATCTATCGTCGGTTGATGAAACTCGCCAATCGACTCACCAAACAACGTCCGCTCCACGGCAATCGCGTTGAAGTTCTCAACGATACCAATCGCACCTTCGGGCAGATCCAGGAGGCGATCCGCGACGCGGACGAAACCATCCATCTGGAGTATTACATCTGGCAACCGGACCAAACCGGAATTCAGTTACGCGACTTATTGATCAAAAAGGCGCAAGAAGGAGTTCGCGTCCGGTTTCTATACGACACTGTGGGGTCGTTATGGCTGGGAAAGAAATTCCTGAAGCCGATGACCGAAGCCGGGATCCAGGTCGCCGAGTTTCTGCCCGGATCGAGTTTTCGGGAACGCTGGTCTCTTAACCTGCGCAACCATCGCAAGATTGTCGTGGTGGATGGAAAGATCGGATTCACCGGCGGGATGAATATCGGCGATGAATATCTGGGACGCGATCCGCGGGTCGGTTACTGGAGAGATACCCACCTACGGATCGAAGGGGCCTGCGTCCTGCAGTTGCAGTCGATCTTTTCGGAAGACTGGTTCTACGCCACCGGCGAAGAACTCACTCACACCACACTCTTCCCGAAACCGGAAACCTCCGGGAACACCTTGGCGCAAGTCCTGGCGGGAGAACCTCGCGGCACCCAGGATGTCTTTTATACTTTACTCTTCGCCGCCATTACCGATGCCGCGGAGAGCGTTACCGTCACTACGTCATACTTTGTTCCGCCGGTCGCGTTGGCGGTGGCTTTGGAAACTGCCGCTTTGTCGGGAGTGAAGGTGAGGCTCTTGCTGCCCCGGCGTTCGGCTCATCAATGGACCGTCTGGGCGGCTCGGTCGTACTACCATTCGCTGCTTGAAGCGGGAGTGCGGATCTTTGAATATACTCGAGGGCAGTTGCATCCGAAAACGGTCGTCGTGGACGGTATCTGGTCGCTGGTCGGCACTCCGAATTTCGATACCCGTTCTCTGGAACTGAACTTTGAAGTGGCTGTGGCGGCGTACGATCAACGCATCGCCGATGTCCTCGAACATCAGTTCGAGCAGGATATGGAATGGGCGGTGGAAATTCTGTTACCCGAATGGGATCGACGCTCCCAAAGTCAGCGTCTGTTACAGAATTTCTGTCGGCTGTTTGCCCCGGTGATGTAGAGTCTTTAGTTCGCAGACGCGGTTTTGGCAGATTCTTTGGCCAGTTGTTGCCGGGGAGCGTTCCGGTAGGTTTCCAGTTCGTCAAACCCGATGGCGCAACGGAACCCGCAGTGGAACGAACCGCTGATCTCGTCCCCTTTCATGCGAGCCGACACCCGATAACCAGTGCAGTAATTATCGTTACACATAAACGAACCGCCGCGCTGGACTCGTTTGACGTATTGCGGTTCGAGGGGATCGTAACTGTCGGCGGGGCCTTGGGGGTTCCGCTTGGGGCTGAACTTGTAATAGTCGGGGCGATAATAATCACCCACCCATTCCCAGACATTGCCCGACATATCGTAGAGGCCGTAACCGTTGGGAGGGAAGCTGGCGACGGGGGAGGAATGTTTGTAGCCGTCTTCCACCCGTCTTTCGACCGGGAAGGTTCCCTGCCACATGTTGAAGAGCCATTTGCCGTCCGGGTTGCGTTCGTTTCCCCACGGATAAGACTGTCCTTTTAATCCTCCGCGGGCCGCGTATTCCCATTCAGCTTCAGTCGGAAGACGTTTTCCGGCCCATTCGCAGTACGCCATGATATCGTTGTAGTTCACATGGACGACAGGATGTTGTTCCAACCCTTTGATACTCGAATCGGGTCCGTGGGGATGACGCCAGTCGGCTCCCTGCACCAGCTTCCAGACATGATACGGCCAGAGCGGATCATTGAGATCGATTTCCGACGCATCGAAATCGGGATTGAAGCAGATCGATCCCGGCTCGAGATTTTCCGGGGGGATCACCGAAACGTCGGGCACTTGCCCTTCGTACTCTTCCCGCGTGTGTTCTTTCTCGGCGTACGTGACGTAACCGGTCGCCTCGACGAAGCGAGCAAATTCCTCGTTTGTCACTTCGGTAGCATCCATGTAAAAGCCGTCGAGTTCGACTTCATGAACCGGGTTTTCGTCCGGTTTGATTTTGGCTAGTTCATCCTGGCCTCCCATCATGAAGGAGCCGCCCGGAATCCAAACCATTCCTTTCGGAGCTTCTGCGGGAGCTTCTTTCACCGGAGGGGGAAAATCGACGCTCTTCCGTTTTGGGGTTTCGCCGGCGGTGGGCGGTTCGGAAGAAGTCTTTGGGGGAGAGATTGTTGCCATGACAACAAGCGTCCCCATGATGGCAGAAGCCAGAACGAGCGCGATAATGGGACCACGGTTCATGGGATTAAAATCTCAATACAGAATGGATGGACAGAGTAATCAGCCCGTTGAAAAACTGAATTCTATCTCAAAACCGTTTCTCAACATGCTGTCAGGCGGGATTACATCTATCCTACGCGTTGGATTGGACGGGATCAAACGGCGTTTTCCCCGACGTGCCGAACATTCCGATAAAGTCTGCTGATTACTTGAGTTGTAAGACCGTTTCGACCAGCGTTTTGACCATCACACCCGACGCGCCCCCTTCCTGGTGGGGTTTGGAGCTCTCGGCATAGGCGGGACCGGCGATATCGAGATGCACCCAGGCAGTCTCATTCACAAAGTTTTCCAGGAACTTCGCCGCCGTAATCGCCCCTCCCCAGCGACCTCCAATATTCTTGACGTCGGCCAGATCGCTTTTGAGCAGTTCGTTGTATTCGTCGAACATCGGCATCGGCCAGATCGACTCGCCGCACGATTTCGCCGCGGCGAGAACCTTGTTCGACCAGTCGTCGTTGTTACTGAAGAGACCGACGACATCCATCCCCAGCGCGACGACGCAGGCTCCCGTCAGAGTGGCGAGATCGATGATGTAATCGACTTCTCGATCGGCGGCGTAGGACAGGACATCCGCCAAGACCAAACGCCCTTCGGCGTCGGTATTGTGGACCTCGATCGTTTTTCCGTTGCGGGCCGTCAGGACGTCACCCAGCTTATAAGCCTTTCCGCTGACGAGATTTTCGACCATTCCCATCATGCCGATGACGTTCACCTTCAATCCCATTTCGGCAATGGCGGAGAGCGCTCCCAGGACCGTAGCGGCTCCCGCCATATCGCACTTCATGGTGATCATGCCTTGCGACGGTTTGATCGAATAGCCGCCGCTGTCGAAGGTGACTCCTTTCCCCACCAGCGCAATGGTGGGAGCGTCGGGACCGCCGTTGAGATATTCCATGATCACGAGTCGCGGTTCGCGATCGCTGCCGCGCGCGACCGCCAGCATCGAGCCCATCTTTTCATCTTCCAGACGTTTCTGATCCCAGATTTCGCACTTGAGGTTTTCATATTCGTCGGCGACCTGTCTGGCGCGAGCCGCGAACGATTCGGGATACATTTCATCGGGAGTGCGATTGACGAGTTCGCGTGTCAGATTGATGGCGTCACCCAGCATCCGTCCCCGCGCGACTGATTCCTTCACCTCCGGCTCCACCGACGCCGATTCGATGACGAACGTCACATCTTTCAGGGAGAACCGGTCTTTCTCGGCTTTATGCAGCCCCTGACCAAAGCCTCCGACGACAATCGATTTCGCCCAGATTTCCGATTGCGTCAGGAGATTGACATCGTGCGTCGCGGAGGAATTCAGAACGACTCCCGCCGATCGATATTCTTTCTCCGTGATACTGCGGATCGCCGTCATGGCGGCTTTGTCGAAGGCGGTGCGTTCCAGTTTCGCGGGATCGCCCAGTCCAATCACCAACAAGCGAGACGCGGCGATTCCTTCCGCATCCAGAATCTTGACGACCGATCCCGATTTACCGGTCAGGTCGCCGTTTTCTTTCAGGCGAGTGAGCTGGCCGTTGAGGGCATCGTCGATTTTTTGTAGCTGCGGATGAAAGTTGTCCTCTTCGGCGATCGTGACGATCAACCAGTTCACGTCGAGTTCTACGGGAGAGATCGGATCCACTTGAAAAGTCATCGCAGTTACTTTCTCTAGAAACAGAGTGAGAGCGTCTAAATCGACTGCTTTCGATCATCAGCAGTCAAACGCGGGTTGTCAATTCGCAATTCGAAAGACCGGCGTCGGGAATCAGGCCTCGATCGCCTGTTCGATCTCGTCATCATTCCAATCGGTTTTGTAATACTCGGTGGTGATGTTGGTACGAATTCCACCGCGGGGCGTGAAACAGGCTTCGATCTGCATCCAGCGCGGCTGGACTACCGAAACCAGGTCGTCGAGGATGCAGTTCGTGACGTGTTCGTAAAACGCGCCGTGATTGCGGTATTGCTGCAAATACAGCTTCAGCGATTTCAATTCGTAACAGACCTCGTCGGCGACGTAGGTGATGGTGATTTCGCCGAAATCGGGTTGTCCCGTCTTCGGACACATGCTGGTAAACTCGGGACAGATCGTTTCGTTGACGTAATCTTTGTCCGGATGAGGATTCGGGAACGTTTCGAGTACCTCTTTGAAATGGGCGGGATGGTCGGACATGCTCTCTCCGGTTGGTGTGGGACGCTGAACGATGATACCGATATTCTAGAAATCGGCTCGTTAATGGGTAGTCCGATCGGCAAGATTTCAGAAAACCGTCGACGACCGGAATCGGCTGGGGAAAATGTGGCAATCCCGGTCGGACGAGAGTAGAACGGGAGTCTGCATCCTTTCTTACTTCAGCGAGAGATCACATGTCCCGGTCATTGAAGATTCTGGTCTGCCTGTTTGGATTTTATGTGGGAATTCCGTCGGTCCTCTGTGCGCAGCAGGAACCCGATTTCGGCGAGGTCCGCGAAGAACATGTCATGATTCCCATGCGGGACGGCAAACACCTCTCCGCTTATTTGTACTTTCCGCCCGGAGAGGGGCCATGGTCGGCCATCTTTGAGCAACGCTACGGCAGTTTGCGGGGCAAGAGTACGCGAGAAGCCGCGGCGCGTATGGCCGACCACGGATTTGTCGTCGCACTGATCAACTACCGGGGCACCCATCTTTCCGAAGGGAAGTGGGTCGGCTATCGGGCCATGCAATGGGGGGAACTTCGCGACGGCTACGACAGTTGCGAGTGGCTGGCGAAGCAGCCCTGGTGTACGGGACGAATCGGGACCTTCGGCAGTTCCCAGGGCGGGTATGCGCAGAACTATCTGGCGGTGACTCAGCCGCCGAGTCTGAAGTGTCAGTATATGACCGACACGGGACTGAGCCTGTTTCACGAAGGTTATCGTTTGGGAGGAACGACGCGTCCCGAACGATTCAAGTCGATGGAAGCGGTCTGTCGCAACCCCGAGGATCAGCGGGAGTTATTGCGAGAGTGGTTCGAGCATCCGCATTACGACGATTACTGGAAAGCGGAAGACTGCACGCTCCATTTCGACAAAATGAACGTTCCGTGTTTCACGGTCGGGAGTTGGTACGATTTTATGAATCAGGGGTCGATCGCCAGCTTCCAGGGACGAAACACCCAGGGAGGACCGAATTCGCGCGGTCAGCAATATCTTCTCATCGGACCGTGGCTGCACGGACGGTTGAATAAAGGGAATCGCGTCGGGGAACTCGTCTACCCCGAACAGGCCGCGTTCGACATCGAAAGCCATATGGCCCGCTGGTTCTCACAATACTTGAACGGCGAAGATCGGGGCTTCGAGGACGAACCCAAAGTTCGCTATTACGTGATGGGAGCGGTCGGCGAACCGGACGCGCCCGGTCATGTCTGGCGGACGGCGGAAAACTTTCCTCCCGAAGCGAGTTCGACACCCTACTATTTTCGAACCGATGGCCAGCTTCAGCTCACCAAATCGAACCAAGCGAAAGAATCCACTTCTTATGAGAGTGACCCGTTTCATCCGATGAAGATCCCCGGAACGTCGTTTCCGGGCGCGCGAGACGCTCGGCCTTTCGAGGAGCAAGCGGAGGTATTGACCTTCACATCGGAAGTGTTAACCGAACCGGTGGAATGGACGGGGCGGGTGTTGGCAGACATCTATCTCTCGTCCACAGCACGCGACACCGATTTAATCGTGCGGGTCAGCGATGTTTATCCCGACGGACGATCTATTCTGATCGTCGATTATCCGTGGAGGGTCCGTTATCGGGACGGGTTCGATCACGAAGTGTTGATGAAACCGGGAGAAGTCTACAACGTGAAGTTTCCGGTCGGCTGGATGAGCCAGATCTTCAACACAGGGCACCGGATTCGCGTCACGGTGGCGAGCACTGGAGCCCCGCTTTACGAACCGAACCCGCAAACCGGAAAACCGCTGACGATCGAGTTTCCCCAGGACGCCGTCAAAGCGACCAACACGATCCACCACTCCTCAAAATATCCCTCTCAAATTATCGCGCCCGTCAGAAACGAGTGAGCGCATGAGAAAACCACGAGGAGATTGAACACCTCGTGGTTTCCAGTGACGTCTTTCAATATTCGAGCGATCAGAAATCGCCGATCGGTTGGCCGTCGGCCATCGAACCGAGGTACTGCCAGGTTTGCTGGTCCATATATTCATTGACGAATCGGACCGATCCATCCGCCAGCAGTACGTGGGTTCCTCCGACGTGGAAGCTGCTCGGAGTGAACCAACGCGATGTGAGGCTGAATTGATTGATCGAGAAACCGGTCGTCGTCAGGATCGAAAACGTTTGCCCCTGGCCGGCCAAAATGCTGGTGGGAGTCGCGGCACTGGTCGGTTGATATCCGAAAGTTTCCGCCACGGCAATTGTGTTGGAGGTCCCGTCGGTAACGTGGGCCATCGTCGTTTTGGAGTTGTGATAGAACATTCCCCGTTTGTCGCGGAACGTCGATGAACCGGCGGCCCAGGGGATCGTTTCCAGATTAAACGGAGTCGGAAAGAACGAATTGACGGCGGAGCCGGTCATCGCCGAGTAGTGGACGATATGTCCGCCCGTGGGGAAGACATGATCGGAAATCGGATTCGAGGGACAGATCATCGTGTCGATCTTGCGATCGAAGTGCGGCTTGTTGACTGGCCTCGTAAACCCGACGTTGAAATCGATCTGGTTGTAAGTCGGAGCCTCATCCATGTATGGCATGGCTAAAGTGACCCAATTACCGCTCACGTTCGGCCAGTCGAAAGGGAGAGGCGAGCAGCTCGGGAAAGGAGTGCTGAGGTGGCAACCGTGAACGACTTCCAAGGGTGGAAAAGTACGATGAACGTCGTGGTAGTTGTGCAGCGCCAATCCAATTTGCTTCAGATTGTTCTTGCAGGCTGACCGTCGGGCGGCTTCGCGGGCTTTTTGCACGGCCGGTAGCAAGAGCGCCACCAGAACCGCGATGATGGCAATCACCACCAAAAGTTCAATGAGAGTAAATCCTCGTTTGCCGGTCGGATGTTTCATGATGGAACCTGTTCCATGTGGATGGCGATGGGAGATGAAACCCCATTCGCTCTTTAAGTTTGATGGAGATGAATGCTCATTTCAAAACTGCGGGTTATCGCATCGATCGACCCATTCTGCTGTATTGATTTTGTCCCAGATCGAAGGCGTATTCATTTGGTTTTTCGGGCTCAACGATAACTTTTAACGGTGTGGAATTGGGGGTTTCATAGACCAAGGGAATGAGCGAGCTTTTTTTGAATTCGGATCGATTAACCTTGCGCTCTTGAGCGGCTTTCATCAAATCGGCGGAAGAGACGGCAGGACGATTGATGACCACATGGTAGGTTCCGGGGATGGCCCCTTCGACACCGTTCGGACCGCGAACGGAAAAAGTGCCATTTTTCTGTAGTTCTCCCACGAAGGAGGGGCCCCGCGTTCCTTGTGTGCTATCGGGGACAAAGGTGACCTGTCCTTCGGGGACAGGTTGTCCTTCCACAGTCACCACTCCCTTCACCGGAGACAGATCGGGAGTTTGAGAACCCATTCCACAGCCGGTAATTAAGGTGACGGACAGTAACATCACAATGAATGAGAGGGATTTTCGGCAGCTTGCGTTCATTTGATAGATGCTGTGTTAGTTATGTCTGAGAAAGTAATAAGTAGAGCCTCTTGACAGCTCATAGACTCCTCAAACTCTAGATCGCTTTCCGGTCGTGAGGCATTTTTTCCGGATTTAAGCAATACACGTGGGGAAATCCCCGACAAGTTGGAGGGTTGTAACGATTATGCCGAGCTTGCCGATTACAGCGAATGTGCGACTGAATGAGCCGCCCAAACGTTGTCCAACCCTCCCTGGAAGCCATTGCATCATGCGGACTGAAAAACGCGGGCAGGTTTGTTAAAGGGATCGGTTTCCAGGAAATATCGGGATACCTTCTTGAGGTATTGATAGAGCCCATAAAAACTAGGTTTTTTATGGGGCCCAAACGCGATGTTCTCATGTGAGATCTGGAATTCGAGCGTTTGTTCCCACGTAATGGAATCATCGATGGTGTGGTAGTTGGACCAGTTCTTTCGCGTCTGATCGGAAATCACGGCGATACCGGCTAATTCCAGTTGTGAGTTGATGGAAATCGCCCAGAAGGTGCCGGCGTTGGGAGGGTCGCTGTTCCACATCTCCCAGAGACAACTTGCCACCTCGTACAGTGAGCGATGAATCGGCAATTGGCTAAGTTGTTTCAAACCCGCCTGAAACCTGTCACTCGGCGAATAAGCTTGAAACAATTCGGGACATTGGAGCGTCTCTTCAAGAAAATTCGGGTGAGCAAAATTTTTGTGAGTCATAACCATTTTGGTTCACTCCTCATTTTATTAGTGGTGACCGACATGCATTCCTCTAGTCAGCCATCCGTTCCAGCTAGCAAGTTCCTTCTCTACAGGTTTAACGTTTCCACCTTTCGGTAATTCCCCACGATTGGGCCTGATGGTAACCCTTAGGGGAGAGAGTGAGTCAGGCACTAGGAGTTTAAGTTGAATAGAATAGGGGGCTTAGGGAGTCTTGCGCAAAGTTGTGAAATTCCTGGAATTATTCCAGGATTTGATTCGACGGAAATGATCCGGTCCCTGAAAATCGAGGAAAATCCGGCATTTTCCGTGGAGTGGAAAGTTCGAGTTGGTAATTTAAGTCTGGAGCCCGCGCCTGGGTCGGCTCTCTCACCACACACACCGAGGATGCCCCAATGAGTTTTCTGTCCCGCCAGTTGTTGTATGCCCTGCTCCTCTTCAGCACGTCAATCTCATTCGCCGAAGAGCATGTGATCCATCAGTTCGACCGTCAGGAGCTGACCGACGTCTATTATTCGGAAGGCATCAACCACGGCGATCTCAATGGGGACGGTCACCAGGATATCGTTCACGGGCCTTATTGGTTTGCGGGCCCGGACTTCAAAACCCGTCACGAAATCTACGAGCCGAAACCGCAGGATCGAAACCGCTACGCGGACAATTTTTTCAGTTGGGTCCACGACGTAAACGGGGACGGCAAGAACGACATCTTTGTCGTCGGCTTTCCGGGAACGCCCGCCTACGTCTACGAAAATCCAGGACCGGATAATCTGGACTCGCTCTGGCAGAAGCATCAGGTGTTCGACTGGGTGTCGAACGAATCCCCCTGGTTCACCGATCTGGTGGGAGACAATACTCCGGAACTGGTTTGCACGCGCGATGGTCGGTTCGGCTACGCAACTCTCCCCGGAAACAATTCCTTCGACACCTGGACGTTCCACCCGATTTCCAAAGACTTCGCCGCCAAACGCTTCGGGCACGGACTCGGCGTCGGCGACATCAACGGCGACGGCCGACAGGACATCATTTACAAAGACGGCTGGTTCGAGCAGCCGGAAGATCTGAGCGGCGATCCTGAATGGAAGCAACATCTTTACACCTTCACCAGAGCGGGTGGAGCAGAGATGTACGCTTACGACGTGGATGGTGACGGCGATAACGATGTCATCAGTTCCCTCGCCGCGCATTCGTTCGGCCTGGCCTGGTTCGAGCAAATTCAAAAAGAAGGACACATCACCTTCGAGCCGCACGTGATCATGGGAGACAAGCCGGAACAAAACCCGTACGGCGTTCTGTTCAGCGAATTGCATTCCGTCAATCTGGCCGATATGGACGGTGACGGACTCAAAGACATCGTTACCGGTAAGACCTATTGGTCGCATCATACGCAAGCGCCGATGTGGGACGCTGGTGCGGTGGTGTACTGGTTCAAGTTGAAACGCGGTCCCGACGGCGTGGAATGGGTTCCCTACAAAGCGGACGGAGAAGCGGGCATCGGACGACAGGTGATTGTCGGCGACCTGAACCAGGACGGCTTACCCGAAATCCTGGCGGGGGGAATGAAGGGAGCCAACGTTCTGCATCATACCTCGAAAAAAGTCAATGCGACTGTCTGGAAGTCTTTCCAGCCGAAAGCACCCCTTCCCCTGGCCGACGGCCTCACTCCCGAAGAAGCCGCCGAACGCATGACGGTTCCGGAAGGTTTCACCGTTCAGCTCGCGGCGGGAGAACCCCAGGTTCATCAGCCGATCGCAATGGCGTTCGATCATAAAGGACGCTTGTGGGTGGCCGAAGCGCATACCTACCCCCGGCGAGCTCCCGAGGGGGAAGGGAAAGACAAGATCATCATCCTCGAAGATACCGATCTCGACGGAACGCTCGATTCCCGGAAAGTTTTCATCGACGGTTTGAATCTTGTGAGCGGAATGGAAGTCGGGTTCGGTGGCGTGTGGGTCGGGGCGGCCCCTTACTTCATGTTCATTCCCGATAAAGATGGTGACGACAAACCGGATTCCGAACCGCAAATCCTGCTGGATGGATTCGGCTACCAGGATACTCACGAAACGTTGAACGCCTTCATTTGGGGGCCGGACGGTTGGCTGTATGGCTGTCACGGCGTCTTCACGCATTCCAAAGTGGGCAAGCCGGGGACACCCGAAGAAGACCGCATTCCGATGAACTGCGCCGTCTGGCGGTATCATCCGGTGCGTCACGAGTTCGACGTCTTTGCGCGGGGGACGAGTAATCCGTGGGGGGTCGATTTTAACGATCGCGGTCATGCCTTTATCACCGCCTGCGTGATTCCGCATCTGTGGCACATCATTCCGGGTGCCCGGTATCACCGACAGGGAGGCCGACACTTCAATCCGTACCTGTTCGACGATATCAAGACGATCGCCGACCACGCGCACTACGTCGGCAATATTCGCGATCACGCCTGGTGGGGACACGAACCGCAAGCGGCTCACGATACACTGGCCAAGGGAGGCGGCCACGCCCACTGCGGAGCGATGATCTATCTGGGAGATAACTGGCCCGACGAATATCGGAATCAAATCTTTTTCAACAACATCCACGGCAACCGCGTCAACAACGACCTCCTCGAACAGAAGGGGTCCGGCTACGTCGGACATCACGGATCCGATACGATCATCGCCAACGACCGCTGGTATCGTGGGATCAACCTGCGTTACGGGCCGGATGGTACAGTCTATGTGATCGACTGGTACGACAAAAACGCCTGCCACCGGACCAATCCAGAAATCTGGGACCGTACGAACGGGCGCGTCTTCAACGTCTACTACGGAGAACCGGAACGCAAGCAGGTCGATCTTGCCAAAATGGATGATGACCAACTTGTCCAGTTGTTGTCACACAAAAACGAGTGGTACGTCCGGATGGCGCGGAAGATTCTGCAGGAACGAGCCGCGGCAGACAAGCTGTTGTGGTCGACGCCGGGGCAGCTCATTCATCTGGTCAACACGGAGCCTTTGCTGACCGACCGTCTGAAAGCATTATGGACGTTGCACGCCATTGGGGAATTGAAGGAATCGCTCACTTCAGAACTCCTGAAAGATCCGGAAGAGGATATCCGCTGTTGGGCGATTCAACTCGAACTGGAAGATCGTCAATGTTCGCCGGAATTCGTGCAAACTCTCACGCGACTTGCGAGCGAGGACGCTTCGCCGCAAGTCCGGTTGTATCTGGCCTCGGCACTGCAACGTCTTCCTTTGAACAACGATCGTTTGAGTCTGGCGAAAAATCTGCTCAGCCACGGTGAAGACGCCGACGATCATAACCTGCCTTTGATGTACTGGTACGGCATCGAGCCGCTCTTTTCCAAAGAGCCGATGGCGGCGTTAAGTCTGGCGTCCGCGTCGGAGATTCCATTGGTGAAGCGGTACATTTATCGGCGTGCCGCGGTGGAAAATGACAAATTGGGCGAACTGATGACGATCCTGCTCCAGGAGCAGAATCCTAATGATCGGAAACTGATTCTCGAAGAGATGCTGGCGGCGTTTGAAGGTCGCGTCAACATCCCGATGCCTAAGACGTGGATCCCCGCCTACGCCGCGCTCTCGAAAAGTGACGATGAGACGATCCGCGATCGAGCCGATCAGGTGGCGATTCTGTTGGGCGACGAGCGGATTTTCCCCCGCATGCGGGCGCAACTCGTCAACAAGAAACTTCCCCTGGCGAAACGGCGGGACGCGTTGAATATTCTGGTAAGGGGCCGCGATCCCGAAGCGGTGGAGAGTTATCTGGAAGTCGTCCGGGAACCGTCTCCATTACGAGGAGCTGCCATCCGGGCGCTGGCACAATCCCGAGACGAACGCGTTCCCGAAGTCCTGCTCTCTCTGTATTCGGAACTCGACGCCGAGACCAAACGTGACGTCATCAACACGCTCACCGTGCGACCGCTTTACGCACTCCCGTTATTCGCGGCCTTGGAAGCGGGCCAGGTTCCTCGAACCGATCTGCACGCTTACAACATTCGACAACTCACGAGCTTCGATGACAAAGCCCTCAATCAGAAAATAAAAAGCGTCTGGGGCGAAGTACGCGAGTCGTCCGCCGACAAGCAGGCGGAAATCGAGAAGTACAAGCAGCAGCTTCAGCCTGATGTTCTAAAACAGGCCGATCTCAGCCACGGACGGTTCCTCTTCAATAAAACGTGTGCGTCGTGTCATACGCTATTCGGGGAAGGGGGCAAAGTGGGGCCCGATATCACCGGCTCGAACCGCGCGAATCTCGACTACATCCTTTCCAATGTGGTCGATCCGTCGGCGGTGCTGGCGAAAGATTATCGGATGTCGACGATTGTGCTGGATGACGGTCGCGTGGTGAACGGTTTGATTCAGAAAGAAACCGACAGCGCATTGACCGTGCGGACAATCAACGACACGGTCGTTGTTGCCAAAGACGAAATTGAAATTCAGAAGCTTTCCGAACTCTCGATGATGCCCGAAAATCAACTCAAAGAGTTCAAACCGAACGAAGTTCGCGACTTGGTCGCCTATCTCGGGAGTCCGGGACAGGTGGCGCTCAAAGGACCGAGCGCTCCCATCGATCCGAAAACCGGAAAGGTTCCCGGAGCCATCGAAGGTGAGTCGATGAAGATCGTCGGCAAGACGGGTGGCACGGCCAAAAGCCAGCCGATGGGGAATTTCAAAGCCGATCGCTGGAGTGGAAACGATCATCTCTGGTGGACCGGGGCGAAGCCGGGACAGCAGCTCGATGTCGAATTTGATGTCGACGGTGCGGGGGCTTTCGCCGTCGAACTCGTCTTAACGAAGGCCAAAGACTACGGCGTCGTGAACGTCAAACTGGACGGCCAGTCTCTCGGTCCGGCGATCGATCTCTACGACCCGCAAGTCATCACCACCGGCGTTCTGACCTACGGTCCTCGGGAGTTGGCGAAAGGGTCCCATAAACTGACCTTTGAAATCGTCGGGGCGAATCCGAAGGCAGTGAAGTCGTTCATGGTGGGGCTGGATTATTTGCGACTGGTTCCCGCGACGAGCGAGACGAGTACTTCCAAATAGACCTCTCTGTTGAGAAAGTGTTCCGCGATGAAAATACGCTCGATCTCTGTTGGTCTTCTCCTGGCTTTCAGTCTCTCGGTCTCCGAAGCGCGCGAACCCGATACGACCGTCGATCTCTGGCCGAGTCTTCCCGCCGGTGAAACCGAAAAAAATACGGGCGAAGCTTTACCCCGCCGACCGAATGAAAATCCTCCCGCCACGCGCGTCAAAGACATCACCTTCCCGCGCTTGTTTGTTTACCAACCTCCGAAAGAAAATCGGAACGGCACTGCCGTCATCGTGTTTCCCGGAGGCGGCTACAATTACGTCGTGATGGATAAGGAAGGGTCGGAAGTGGCCGACTGGCTGAACCCGCTGGGCGTGACGGTCTTCGTCGCCCATTATCGCACCAAGCGGGAGAGGAATGAACCCGATCCCTGGGTCCGACCGCTGGAAGACGGGCAGCGTGCAGTCAGCCTGATCCGGTCTCAGGCGAAAGACTGGGATGTGGATCCCGGGCGGATCGGTGTGATCGGATTTTCCGCTGGAGGCCAGTGTGCGGCCCTGGTGACGACCCGATTCGGAGAGCGTCAATACGAACCGGTCGACGCTGTGGACAAAGTCTCCTGCCGGCCCGATTTCAGTCTGTTGTTGTATCCTGCGTATCTCGTTGACAACGAAGGCCATCTGGGCGAATCCGTCACGATCACTAAAGAGACGCCGCCGACGTTTCTGGTACACACCCACGACGATCCAATCACCTCTCTCAGCAGCATCGAATTTTATCGGCAACTGAAACGGCATCAAATTCCCGCCGCGTTGCACATCTATAGTAACGGCGGTCACGGTTACGGCATGCGTCCCGTGGAGGGTTCGAATGTTGATACCTGGCCCGAGCGGGCGACGGAATGGCTGAGATTGCGGGGATTGCTGGATATGTCGAAGTAAACGACTCGTGCATCAAGACTTGCGCAAACTGTCATATTCGCGTTTGAGGTTGTCGTTTCAGCCTTGAAAACATGGATTTTTTTGAAATTTCCTCGGTCGGGAGATATACTGCAAGAACAGCGAAGAGCCCTCTTGTGGATATCGCATCCCGCATCATCGCTGCCCGCCTCATCAATCCCACCTGCGAACTTTCAACTGCATTCCCGTTGAATTGAGAAGAATCATGTATTGCCTGCGCTTCATCATGTTGTCGAGTCTGTTTGTCTTGACGCCGATCCTGAGTTCCTTCGGCGAGGATAAAGTACGCTTCGATCGCGACATCAAACCGCTGCTGTCGGATCGATGTTACCACTGCCACGGTCCCGATCATCAACATCGCGAAGCCGATCTGCGGTTCGATCAAAAAGAGGCCGCGTTTGCCGATCGCGACGGTCATCCCGCTCTGGTTCCCGGCAGTCTGGAAAAGAGTGCGGTCTGGGAACGCATCACCAGCGACGATGAATTCGTCAAGATGCCTCCCCCCGACTCCAACAAGAAGCTGACTGCCACAGAAATTGAGTTGATAAAACGCTGGATCGAACAGGGAGCCGAGTGGAGCGATCACTGGTCGTTCGTGACGCCCGTCAAACCGGAGCCGCCCCAGGTCTCCGCCGACTTCGCGGTCCATAATCCGATCGATCAATTTGTCCTGCGGAAGCTTCAGGAACACGGCTTGAAGCCCTCTCCGGAAGCGGACCGACGAACCCTGATCCGTCGTCTCTCATTCGACCTCACCGGCTTACCGCCGACGCCTGCGGAAGTGAAAGCCTTTGTCGACGATCCGTCGCCGAATGCTTACGAGCGGCTGGTCGATCGTTTGCTCTCTTCGCCCCACTTCGGGGAGCGGATGGCGGTGATGTGGCTCGATGCAGCCCGTTACGGAGACACGAGCGTGTTTCACGCCGACGGTCCGCGCGACATGTGGGCGTGGCGCGATCGCGTCGTTCAGGCTTACAACGAGAACATGCCGTTCGATCAGTTTTCCATCCTGCAGCTTGCCGGTGATCTCGTTCCCGAGGCGAGCGTGCACGACAAGATTCTGGCGGGTTTCAATCGCAACAACGGCACCACGGATGAGGGAGGAGCGATTGCCGAGGAGTATCGCGTTGAATATGTGGTCGATCGCGTGAAGACCACCTCGACGGTCTGGCTTGGTTTAAGCATGGAATGCGGACAGTGTCACGATCACAAATACGATCCTATCTCCCAGGAAGATTACTATAAGTTCTACGCCTTCTTTAACGTCAGCGCCGATGCCGGAATGCAGACGCGTCGCGGAAACGCCACTCCGGTTCTGGAAATCCCCGATCCCGAAAAGCAGGAACGTCTGCCCCAGGTCGAACAGCAACTTGCCGAACTCAATCAACGCATCGACCAGCATCGCGAAACCGCCCGACAAGCGTACGCCGCATGGCTCACCGCGAAAGAGAAAGAAGTCGCCGATAACCCGAACGGTTCCACTCCGACAGGAATGACGGTTCATTTACCGTTTGAGGACGGCGAAGGAAAAACGGTTGCGAATGCGGCTACTGCGGACAAGCCGGGAACGATCCAGGGGAACGCCCAATGGGTTGAGGGACGTTATGGAACAGCGCTCCAACTGGATGGATCGAGTTATATCGATCTGGGCGATCAGGGACGTTTCGAACGGACCGATTCTGTCTCGTACGGCGGTTGGGTCAAACTTCCCAAGAACGGGTCGGGAGCACTCATCGCCCGCATGGATGACGCCAATTCCTATCGCGGTTTCGATTGTCTGATTCAGGGAGGGAAAATCGCCCCGCACATCATCAATACGTGGCCGTCGAATGCAATTAAAGTCCAAACCAAGAAAGCGATCGCGTTCGAAGAATGGCAACATGTGATGGTGACGTACGACGGTTCCTCCAAAGCCCAGGGAGTCAAAATTTACGTCAACGGTGAAGAATGGGATTGGGACGTCCAGCAGGACAGTCTGAAAGACACCATCATCACCGAGAAAACCTTGTTGGTCGGCAGCCGTCATCCAAGCAGCCGACTGAAAGGCGAAGTGGACGACATTCGTTTCTATCCTCGCCAACTTTCGGAAACCGAAGTTAAGCAACTCGCGGGAGCCGATCCGATTCTGCCAATCTTGCAACTCGCCGCCGAGGAGCGGACCGACGAACAGCAGAAAACGCTTTACGACTATTACCTCAATAACGTCGATGCGGAATTTCAGAAATTGACCGCTCAGCAAGACAAACTTAAAACACAAATCACGGAACTGAAAAAACCGCTGACGACCGTGATGATCATGACCGATCAGCCGAAACCGCGGGACACATTCGTCTTGATGCGGGGACAATATAACACCCCGACCGATCAGAAAGTCGAACCGGGCACTCCGGCGATGTTACCTCCGATGCCCGAGGACTATCCCCAAAATCGACTGGGGATGGCGAAGTGGCTGTTTGCTCCCGAGCATCCGTTGACCTCGCGGGTCGCCGTCAATCGATACTGGCAAATGCTGTTTGGAACAGGTCTCGTCGTCACTCCAGAAGATTTCGGCTCGCAGGGGGAATACCCCACGCATCCCGAACTACTCGACTGGCTGGCGGTCGATTTTCGAGAAAACGGCTGGGACATTCAGCGGATGCTCAAACAGATCGTGATGTCTCATACCTATCGACAAACCTCACAAGTCACTCCCGAACGACTCGAAAAAGATCCCGAAAATCGGTGGCTTTCGAGATCGCCCCGTTTCCGGTTGCAATCGGAATTTCTGCGGGACAACGCGCTGGCTGTCAGCGGATTGCTCAACGACAAAATGGGCGGACCCGGCGTGAAGCCGTATCAACCGCCGGGGCTCTGGGCGGAAGTGGGCCTCAGCGGACGACCGATCTTCAAACGAGACGACGGCCAGAAGCTTTATCGCCGCAGCCTGTATACTTACTGGAAGCGTTCGGCACCTCCTCCCAACATGCAGATCTTCGACGCGCCGACGCGCGAGAAATGTACGGTGAATCGGCCGCGCACCAACACGCCGTTGCAGGCGCTCGTGATGCTCAATGACGTTCAATTTGTGGAAGCCTCCCGGCAGATGGCAGCCCGCATGATTCAGGAGGGAGGACTCCTTCCCGATGAACGTTTGGAATACGGTTTCCTGTTGACGGTGGCGCGACCTCCCAACGTTCAGGAGAAAAGTGTCTTTTCTCAGCTCTATCAACAAGCCGTCCAGCATTATCGCGAGAACCCCGACGCCGCTCAGCAACTTCTGAGTCAGGGGGAATCGAACGTCCCGGACGGACTCGATCCGACCGAGCACGCCGCCTGGACGATTATTGCTTCCACCTTATTGAATATGGATGAAACACTGACTCGAAACTGATTGTGATGGAATGTCGCGTAGGCCGATGGGAATTGTCGGCCTGCGATTTCACCCACCTGATTTCCCATGCAGAATACAATCTGCTCGACAGTCACTGATGCAGGAAACAGAACCATGGACCCGCAACTCGAATTCAATCGTCAAATGACGCGACGTCAACTCCTCTCGCACGGTCGTAGCGGACTCGGAGCGGCTGCGTTGGCGACGTTACTGGACGCCGATCTCGGACAGGCTTCCGCCGCGGAAAAAAGCACACAGGGGTTGCCCGATCTGCCGCATTTTCCACCCACCGCGAAACGAGTGATCTATCTGTTTATGGCGGGCGGTCCGAGCCATATCGATATGTTCGATTACAAGCCCGCCATGCGTAAGATCCACGGGACCGAACTACCCGAATCCATCCGCCAGGGCCAGCGATTGACCGGCATGACCAGCGGCCAGAAATCATTCCCCTGCGTCGCGCCGATGTTCAACTTCACGCAAGAGGGCGAACGCGGAACGTGGATCAACGCCGAACTGCTTCCGCATACCGCGAAGATTGCCGATGACATCGCCATCATCCGCACGATGAATACGGAAGCCATTAACCATGACCCGGCGATTACCTACATAAATACGGGAACGCAACAACTGGGACGACCGAGTTTTGGTTCCTGGCTCAGTTATGGGTTAGGATCGCCTAATCAGGATTTACCCGCCTACGTCACCATGATTTCCGTCGGGGCGAAACCGGGACAGGCTTTGTACTCCAGGATCTGGGGGAGCGGTTTTCTCCCTTCCAAGCACCAGGGAGTTCAATTCCGAAGCGGTGCGGATCCGGTGCTCTATCTCTCGAATCCGCCGGGCGTCAGCAGCGACCTGCGTCGCAAGATGCTCGACAGCCTCGCGCAGGTCAACGAACAGAATTACAACAAGTTCGGCGATCCCGAAATCCAGGCCCGCATCTCGCAGTACGAAATGGCGTATCGGATGCAGACCTCGGTCCCCGAACTGATGGAGATCAACGACGAACCGGAATCGACCTTCGATCTCTACGGTCCCGACTCCAAAAAGCCGGGAACGTTTGCCGCGAACTGCGTCCTCGCCCGGCGGCTCGCCGAACGGGGAGTTCCGTTTGTGCAACTCTTCCATCGTGGTTGGGACCAGCACGGCAACCTGCCGAATGAGATTCGCAAGAACGCGCTCGGCACCGATCAGCCCGCTGCGGCGCTGATCAAAGATCTGAAGCAACGCGGGATGCTGGAGGATACGGTCGTGATCTTCGGCGGCGAATTCGGACGTACGATTTACAGCCAGGGTAAACTATCGAAAGACAACCACGGTCGCGATCACCACGGTCGCTGCTTCTCGACCTGGGTGGCCGGGGGCGGTTTCAAGCCGGGCATCGATTACGGTTTAACCGATGATTACTCATACAATATTCTGGAAAACCCGGTGCATATCAACGACCTCAACGCTACGGTGTTGCGAACACTCGGAATCGACCACAACCGATTCACGGTCAAATATCAGGGACTCGATTGGAAGCTGACCGGCGTCGAAGGTGCGAAAGTGATTGACGGCCTGTTGGCCTGACTGGAAACAGAAAGCTGAGATCCATGACGCATGGTGTCACCGACGAGTTGATTCGACGGATCAGCGCACACGTTCTCCTGACTCTGCTCTTGGCGGCTTGGCCCTCTTCGGCACTCGCGAAGGAGACGGTCGATTATACCCGCGATGTTAAACCGATCTTCGCGCGAAAATGCTATGCCTGCCACGGCGCTTTGAAGCAGGAATCTTCCCTGCGACTCGATACGGTCCCTTTGATGAAACGCGGGGGCGACAGCGGCCCCGCTTTGAAAAGCAACTCTCTGGACGAAAGCCTGCTCTGGCAACGCGTCAGTTCGCGGGAAGAGTATGAACGCATGCCACCCGAAGGAGAGCCGCTTTCCGATCGGGAACAGCAACTCGTCAAACAGTGGATTCTGGCAGGAGCCAACTCCCCCGCCGACGAACAGCCGCAAACCGATCCCACTCAGCATTGGTCCTTTCAGCCTTTGCAAACGATCGAACCTCCCGCCGGCGACGGGCATCCCCTCGATCGCTTCATTACCCGAAAACTGGAATCGACGGGGCTCAAGCTTTCTCCGCCGACCGACAATACGACTTTAGTTCGGCGTTTGTACCTCGATCTTCACGGTCTGCCTCCCTCTCCCGAGGATCTCGAACTCTGGTCGAAAAAAGTCGAGACTCCCGCAGGACGCCGCGAACTGATCGATCATCTTCTGGACAGCCCCCGCTACGGCGAACGTATCGCCCAGTTCTGGCTCGATCTCGTCCGTTACGCCGATACGCACGGCTTTGAAGTCAACACCCCCCGTCCGAACGCCTGGCCTTATCGCGACTATGTGATCCAGGCCTTCAACGACGACAAGCCCTACAATCAGTTCATTAAAGAGCAACTTGCCGGAGACCGGTTCGACGCGGATGAGGCGACCGGGTTTCTTGTGGCGGCGGCCGTGCTGCTGCCGGGACAAATCGGTAAAGACGACGCTTCCAAACGCCTCGCCCGACAGGACGCCCTCGATGAAATGATCGTCGGGACGGGGGCTTCCTTTCTGGGACTGACCATTGGTTGCGCTCGTTGTCACGACCATAAATTCGATCCCGTCGATCAGGAGGATTACTACGCGTTACAGGCCTTCTTTGCCGGTGTCGAATATGGGGACCGTCCCATCAAAGACGAAAATTATCGGCAGAAGCTCGCCGAGGCGGAATCGCTCTCTCCGCGAATCGAGGAGTTGGAAACGCGTCTCGTTTCTGCCCAGCCTCGGGCCTTCGCAGGCGAAACTCTGATCATCGATGACGAGGATCTCGAACGTGTCACGATTCTCAAACCAAAAAATGGACACGGGACGAATCCGGACGGGACGCAACGCGGCTACAAGAATGATCCCGGCGACCTCGACCGCATGCCCAACCTGAGTGAGGGGCGTTATACCTGGTGGGACAACAATCCCGGCGAAGACGTTTTCACTTGGAATCCCAGTACGAAAGGTCGTTTTCGCGTCTGGATCTCCTGGGGCGTTCACGGCAGCGGCGTTCATACGCGCGACGCTCGCTACGTTCTCGATCGGGATGGCAACCTGGAGACAAAAGACGATCAAACCGAAATTGCCCGGGCCGACCAGTATTACTTCAAGGGCCAAACCGAAGGAGAGTCCGAACAGAAACCGCGTTGGAGCGGCTTGCTCGATGCGGGAGTTCATGAGTTCGAGGAAGATTCCAGACTGATCCTGCGCGGCGGCGACACGGGAACCGGTATCACTGCCGATGTGCTCGTGATGCAGGAGGAACTGACCACGTCTCAACCTGTCGGTCAACTTCCGAAACTAAGAACCCCGGTTCAGTTCGATCGGAATACCGAATCCTTTCCTCCCACCGAAGCCCGATTCGTCAGATTCACGACGTTTGAAACCACGAACAATAATCGCTACGAACCCTGTCTCGACGAACTGGAAGTCTTCACCAGCGGACCGAAACCGATCAACGTCGCACTCGCCGATAACGGTACGGTTCCGACCTCCTCCGGCAACTATTCCAACACCGGCCGTCATCAACTGAAACACATCAACGACGGCAACTACGGCAATGAGAAAAGTTGGATTTCGAGTGAGAAGGGTGGCGGCTGGGTGCAGTTGGAATTCCCCGCAACAGAGACCATCGATCGGATTGTCTGGGGACGGGATCGAAACGGAAAATACCAGGATCGCTTACCTGTCAACTATGCGATCGACGTTTCCGTCAATGGAAAAACCTGGACCACCGTTGCCAGGTCTGAGGACCGGCTTCCTCCAGGCACGCCCTACAGTGAAACCAACCTGGCGGTCTGGAATGCTCCCGCAGAAGAGCGTGATAAACTCCGCGACACGATCGAAACAGTCAAACAGCTCCGGCAACGGCAGGAAACTCTTCGCCAGCCAAAACTGGTTTACGCGGGGCAATTCCGGGAACCCGACGACACCCATCTCTTGAATCGTGGCGATCCCGAACAACCGCTGGAGCCAGTCAATCCGCACGTCCCGCAGGTGCTCTCAGAAGTGTCATTGTCGGCGGATGCGGAAGAGTCCGAACGCCGACTCGCATTGGCGAACTGGATCGCGTCTCCTGAAAATCCTCTCACGGCAAGAGTGATGGTGAATCGCCTCTGGCAGATGCACTTCGGTCGCGGGATCGTCGAAACTCCCAGTGACTTCGGAATGAACGGAGCCCGACCGACTCACCCGGAACTGTTGGATTGGTTGGCGAACAGGTTTATTGAAAGCGGCTGGTCGGTCAAGGAAATGCACCGTCTGATTTTGACGTCCCGGACCTATCAACAATCGTCACGCATTCAAGAACACGCCCAGAAAATCGACGCGGATTCCAGGCTGTTGTGGCGATTTCCCACGCGTCGCCTCGAAGCCGAAGCGATTCGAGACAGCATGCTCGCCGTCAGTGGGGAACTGAATCTGAAAATGGGAGGTCCCGGCTTTGACTTTTTCAAAACACGGGGCGGACTCTCCGGTTTTCCGCCGGTCGAAGAATTCGGTCCCGATAAACTCCGTCGCATGATCTACGCACATAAAATCCGCATGGAATCAGTCCCGGTCTTCGGTGCGTTCGATTGTCCCGACGCGGGACAGCCGACTCCCGAACGGTCTCAATCGACTACCGCCATCCAGGCGCTCAACCTGTTCAATAGCGAGTTCGTTTACGATCGCGCAAAGGCCGTAGCCGATCGCATCCGGACAGATTGGGGTGACGACGTCGATCGGCAAGTGACCGAGACGTTTCGCCTGCTGCTGGGCCGCGAGCCGAGCGAGGTTGAGTTTGAGTCGTCGAAAGCGGCGGTCGCGAAATCCGATCTCGCAACTCTGGCCCGCGTATTGTTTAATAGTAATGAATTCCTGTTTCTTCCGTGATCGCCATGCACAACTCGCACGACAATATGACGCCCCTGGGACGTTCGTTTCTGGATCGTCGCGATTTTTTGGGCCAGACCCTGACCGGGTTGTCGTCGGTGGCGTTGACTTCGTTACTCGATCAGGATCGGCTGCTGGCGGAGGGGCCGAAAATCGACCCCCGACATCCGCACGCACCCCGAGAGGGACACTACGACGCCCAGGCGAAAAACGTTCTCGTCATCTTTTGTGCGGGAGCCTGCAGTCAGCTCGAAACCTACGACTACAAACCGGCTCTCATCAAGCACGATGGCCAGCCCTTTGAAGGAGGACCGCCGGTCACCTTTCAGGGGCCGGCCGGAAATCTCGCCCGCCCGCAATATGAATTCCGTCCGCGGGGTGAAACCGGCAAGATGGTCTCCGACATGATTCCCCATCTGGGGGACATCGTCGATGACATCTCCTTCATTCACACGCTGACCAGCAAATCCAATACGCACGGCCCCGCGGAAAACTTTCTCTCGACCGGATTCATTCTCGACGGTTTTCCCAGTATGGGAGCCTGGACCACTTACGCTCTCGGAACGGAAAACCAGAATCTTCCCGCGTTCGTTGCCATTCCCGATCCCCGCGGCGTTCCGCAGGCCAGCGTCAACAACTGGGGACCCGGGTTTCTGCCGGCCGTGTTTCAGGGAACGCCGTTCAGTACGACCGAGCCGATCCGCAATCTCCAGCCCCCCACGTCGGTATCCGACCAACAGGATCAAACAGCCCGCGACCTGCTCAAGCTGATCAATCGGGAGCATCTCAAACGGAATCCGGGCGACAGCGACCTAGCGGCCCGCATCGCCAGTTACGAGCTCGCCGCCCGCATGCAGCTTTCGGTCCCCGAGATCAGCGACCTCTCAACCGAAACGAAAGAAACGCTGAAGCTCTACGGAGCCGATTCCAACAACGAAAACAAAGCCGCCTTTGCGCGGAACTGCATTCTGGCGAGGCGACTCATCGAATCGGGAGTCCGCTTCGTGCAACTCTTCAACGGTGCCTACGCAAGCGGTGGGGCGCTCAACTGGGACGGCCATCAGAAACTCAAGGAACAGTACGACGTTCACGCCGAGATTATGGATCAACCGGCAGCCGCACTCTTCAAAGACATGAAGCAGCGCGGTTTACTGGACGACACGCTGGTCGTTTGGTGTACCGAATTCGGTCGCATGCCGATGTTCCAGAAAGGGGCCAAAGGTCGCGACCACAACCCGCAAGGCTTTACCGCCTGGCTCGGCGGCGCGGGCATCCAACCGGGTGTTTCGTACGGCCAGACCGACGAACTCGGCTTCAAAGCGGTCGAGGATGTTTCCAGCGTTCACGATCTGCACGCCACCATGTTGCACCTTCTCGGTCTCGACCACACGCGGCTCACCTACCGTCATAACGGTCTCGACCGACGTCTGACCGACGTCCACGGCCACGTCGTCAAAGAGATCCTGAGTTGATTCGTTTCCCGGTCCGGATTCACGCCAGACCGTTGGTCAGATCCTCGCCCCGTTTCCCGTCAAGATATTCGCCGATATTTTCCAACGTGGTCTCGGCAATGTTGGCCAGCGCTTCGCGAGTGAGAAACGCCTGATGCGAGGTAACGACGACGTTACTGAAACTCATCAACCGAGCCAGGACGTCGTCATCCATGATGCGGCTGGAATAGTCGTGGAAGAAGATGCCCGCTTCCTCTTCGTAGACGTCAAGTCCCGCCGAACCGATCTTCTTCGACTTCAGGCCTTCGATTAACTCTCGCGTATCGACCAGTCCCCCGCGACTGGTGTTGATGAGCATCACTCCATCCTTCATCGACTCGATCGTCTCCTTATTGATCATGTGATGCGTTTCGTCGGTGAGAGGAACGTGCAGGGTAATCATATCCGACTCGGTTAATACTTGCTCGAGTTCGACATATTTCGCGTTCGGGTTCTGTTCCACCTCTTCGTGCGGGTACTTATCGTTCGCCAGCACCCGACAACCAAATCCACAGAGAATCTCAATCACGCAACGACCGATCTTCCCCGTCCCGATGACTCCCGCCGTCTTGCCATGCATATCGAAGCCGGTAAGACCGTCCAACACAAACGACCCGGCTCTGTTTCTCAGATAGGCCCGATGCAGATGACGATTGAGCATCAGCATCAACCCCAGCGTATGCTCGGCGACCGCGTGCGGCGAATAGGCGGGAACGCGCACGACGGAGATGTTGTGTTCCTTGCAGGCATCCAGATCGACGTTGTTGAAACCGGCGCACCGTAACGCAATCAACTCGACGCCATGCTTCGAGAGAAGTTTCACGACTTCCGCATCGACCGTGTCATTCACGAACACACAAACGACCTTGAATCCGTCCGCGGAGGACGCCGTGTGGGCGTTCAACGAAAACTCAAAGTTCTCGATGGCGTATCGATCCTGGTTCTTCTGGTCGAAAGAGTCGATTTCGTACGACCTGGCATCAAAGAAGGCGATTTTCAGTCGTCCGTCTTCATCGAATCCGTCCGGTTCTTCCGCCTGCTCCAACGACTTCATCAATCGATCGTAAAGCGAGATATCCAACCCGCCAATTTTGTTGAGGGTGTCGTAGAATTTTTGAAGTCGTTCCTGATCGTTCATTGATGAATACCCATGGGTGATAAATCGAGTAGGTCTGCATTTTATCGTAAGGATTTCCTAAACTTTCTCAAATAAGGTCGTCAATGAAACATTGAATCGAGCGATGACGGGTCTCAATTCCATTCTGAGAAAGATCTCCGGCGAAGACTTTTTTTTGAAACCGTGTTCCCTTCGAACGAGTACGATAGGCGGTATCGCATTCCACTCTCCATTTCAGGACGTCGCTCATGTTCGGTACGCGCCTTCTCGTATTCCTCTCTTCAATTCCCCTGATACTGGCATCGACCCAGCTGTCGGCGGTTGAGCGACCGACCGAAATTCTGCCGGCGTCGACGGTCATTTATGTAGAAATCGCACAACCGAAGGAAACGATCGAAACGATTCTCAATCATCGGGTCGCCGAAAAGGTCCGCGCACATCCCGCTTATCAGCAGGCAACCCAAACTCCCCAGTACAAGCAGTTTCAAACGGTCCTCAAATTCGTCGAGAGTCAATTGGGGATGAAGTGGCTGGAAGCGATCGACAAGCTGACGCAGGGGGGAGTCAGTTTTGCGTTCGATGCTCAGACCCAGGGAGTTGCGCTGATCTTTGAAGCGGAATCGGCGGAATCCCTTGAGGATTTGAGAGAGAAAGTCATGCAGTTTGTGCGGCAGGATGCTGAGAATAAGGGGAACGAAGACCCTTACGAAGAACATGCGTATCGAGAGATTCCCGTTTATAAAACCAAACAGGGGCTGCTGACGACGTATCAGAATTGGTTGGTGATGGTCAATAAGCCCGAGCTGGGACGTCAACTGCTGGACGGTTTGCTCGATGGTGCCCGGAATTCGCTCGCGGAACAGGAGAATTTTCAACGGGCTTCTGCTACTGCCGATAACAAAATCATCTGGGGCTACGCGAATCTGGAAACGATCCGCGATTCGGGTGTGGCTGAGAAAGCTTTTGCGGGGAAAGCCGACGATCCGGGGGCGGAATTGATTTTCGGCGGTGTCCTGGAGATTCTCCCCCATGCTGCTTACGTCACAGCCTCGTTGGATGGTTTGCCCGAACAGCTTCAACTGAGCGTTTCGCTGCCGTTTCAGTCGGATTGGATCTCGGCAGAACGAGAACATTATTTTGGTCCGGAGGCGAAAGGAGAAGTGACGACGGGCCGCTACTTTGGAGAATCGATTGCTTCGCTGTCGGTCTATCGAAACGTCTCTGAGATGTGGTTGCGGGCCGGAGATTTATTCAATGAGAAGATCAATGAGCAATTCGCCAAAGCCGATACGACGTTGACCACGCTCTTCTCCGGAAAAGATTTTGGAGAGGATATCCTGGCGGCGATTTCTCCCGAGATGCAGGTCGTGGTCTCCCGGCAGGAGTTCTCGGCGGACCGGCCAACACCCGAGATCAAACTGCCGGCGTTCGGGTTGGTCACACGTCTGAAAACGCCCGAACAAACGACGCCCGAGTTCCAGCGGATTTTTATGAGTTTCATCGGTTTCTTGAACGTGGCGGGCGGAGCCGAGGGCCGACCCCAACTCGATTTGAATCTCGAATCTCTGGAAGAGGGACGGATTGTGAGCACGCGGTTTGTCCCTCTGGCGAGTCAGGAACTCGAGGAGCAAAACAGTATCGCTTACAACTTTTCTCCCACCCTGGCTTTCCAGAACGATTTATTCATTCTCTCCTCAACCACCGAGCTGGCGCGGGGATTACTCGCTTCCAAAGAAATACCGATCGAACTCGGTTCAGAAGTCGATCCGGCAGCGCGGATCAACACCGCTCTCAATTTGAATGCCGAGGGAATTCGTCGTGCCTTAGAGGACAACCGCGAACACTTGATTTCCAAAAACATACTGGAAAAAGGCCATTCCCGTGAAGAAGCGGAGGGAGAAATTGGAGTGCTGTTCGAAATTCTGAGGATCTTTCAGTCCGCCGGACTTCAGGTGCTGACCACCGATCAGACTTTCCAGGCGAGATTGAATTTCACGTTCGCGGAATAAAACCGGTCGAGGAGCCGAGATCATGACGATTCACGCACAGATCGATCCCCAATGGGCCTGGAGTCCCGTTCAACCCGACGAATGGACTCTCCGTAAAGCCGCTCATCTCTATCGACGCGGCGGATTTTCCGCATCCGCCGAGCAACTCTCCCAAGCAACCAGGCTCACACCTCATGAGGCCGTGCGGGGACTCATTGAGGCGACCGAAGAATCCACCACTCAATACGAGACTCTCGCGAATAGTGTGCTGGCGACCGGAAACGCCGACAACCTGACGGCCTGGTGGATGTATCGACTGCTGCATACGGCGGCTCCTTTGCGGGAAAAGCTGACGCTCTTCTGGCACGGACATTTCGCCACCAGTGCCGAAAAAGTGACCGATTCTCAACTGATGTATCAGCAGAATGTGCTTCTGCGAGAACATGCCCTCGGAAATTTCGGGGCGTTATTGCACGAGATTTCGCGCGATCCGGCGATGTTGCTGTATCTCGATTCCGCCTCGAATCGGAAAGCGCACCCGAATGAGAATTACGCTCGAGAAATTATGGAGTTGTTCTGTCTGGGGGAAGGCAATTACACCGAACAGGATATCCGCGAACTGGCCCGCTGTTTTACCGGTTGGGAAGTCCGTGCGAAGCGATTCCGTTTCAATCGATACCAGCACGATAACGGCGAGAAAACCATTTTCGGTCAGACGGGGGACTTCAGCGGAGACGACGGTATCGATCTCGTATTAGCCCAACCGTCGGGACCGGAGTTCCTCTGTACCAAGCTCGTGAAATTTTTTGTGGCGGATGAGCCGTCTCCTTCCACCGAACTGATCGCCCCATTGGCGCAGGAGTTTCGCGACAGCGGCTTGCAGATTCGTTCGGTGATCGACCGTATCCTGAACAGCAACTATTTTTTCTCGGAACAGGTAATCGGTCGCAAAGTACGTTCGCCGGTCGAGTACGCGGTCGGTTTGTTGCGAACGCTCGAAGGATCGACCAATTTCTACGACCTAGCCGCTCGTCTCGATGACCTCGGACAGAAACTGTTCTTTCCTCCGAATGTGAAAGGTTGGGAAGGCGGTCGTACCTGGATCAACTCATCCACGCTGTTGGCGCGTGCGAATCTCGTTCGCGATCTGCTCGACCGCGAAGAGACTCGCTTTGCCGGCGGGGGTATGGTCGATCTGTGTGATAAGCACGAATTAAAAAGTCCTGCCGAAGTTGTGGACTGGCTGCAAGCGAACTTGCTCGCCGTCGAACTGTCTCCCGACGTCCGCTCCGGACTGGTCCGAAAACTGGAGTCGGGGACCGAGCCGCGTGAACGACGTCTGCGACAGGTCGTCTACCTGATCTGTACCATGCCGGAGTTCCAACTCAGTTGAACGGGAGATTCACGATGCAATTCACTCGACGCGATTTTCTGGGCCTGACGGTCACCGGTTCGGCCATTTATGGTCTGGGATCGACGGCTCCACGCTTCCTGGCCCACGCCGCCGAACGGGCAGGTGAACAGGACCGCGTGCTGGTGGTCATCCAGTTGAGCGGTGGAAACGACGGACTCAATACCGTGATTCCATTCCGGCATGACGTGTATCGAAAAAGTCGGCCGCAATTGGCCCTCGCTGCGGATCGCGTGTTGAAAATTGACGACGAACTCGGATTTCACCCGGAACTGACGGGATTGGCCCGGCTATTGGAAGCCGGGGAACTGGCGATCGTGCAGGGAGTCGGCTATCCGAACCCCAATCGATCTCACTTCGAGTCGATGGATATCTGGCATACCTGTCAACGTAAGACCGACCAGCGTCTGGACGGCTGGTTGGGACGCGCGATCGATCGATTGCAGCACGAACCGTCGAGCGACGCGATTGCTCTGCATCTGGGCGAGAAAAAACAACCCTTCGCGTTGACGTCACAACACTGGCGAGTACCGTCAGTTCGCTCATTGGAACAGTTTCGACTTCAGGGCAACCAAGAGACACAAGCTCAAACGATCAAGCAACTCGTGGAGTCGAAACGATCCAACTCGAGCGATCTGCTCGATTTCGTTCAATCGAGTACGGCGACCGCCGTCGATGTCTCTCAACGCTTCGATCAGATCGGTAAATCGTACCAACCGAAGGCCGAATATCCGGAATCGGCATTGGGTCAAAAACTGAAAACAGTGGCTCAGCTGATCGATGCCGGACTGTCAACCCGCATCTACTACGTGGAGGTGGACGGCTTCGATACGCACGCCCAACAGGCTCCCGCCCACGAATCGTTATTGCGCGAGGTGGGAAATGCGTTAGCAGCCTTTACGACCGATATGGGGGGACAAGGGCAAGGAGATCGCGTGCTGTCGGTCTGTTTCAGTGAGTTCGGACGCCGCGTCCAGGAAAATGCGAGCTCGGGAACGGACCACGGGACGGCGGGTCCGATGATCCTGGCGGGTGCGAAAGTCAAAGCGGGACTCATTGGCGAACATCCCAGCCTGACGGATCTCGAACAGGGCGATCTCAAGTTCCATACCGACTTCCGCCAGGTGTACGCCGGAATTCTGGAACAGTGGCTGGAGTGCGAGAGTCCTTCCATTTTGGGAGGCGAATTCGAGCCGGTTTCCCTCATCGACGGCTGACGTTGTTCAATGTTTCGCTGAGGAGTCGAGCCTCATCCTGCAGCTTCGGAGGCTGCCGTGCATCCCTCACACTCGCGAAACGGGGGGATAGTTTTTAGTTTTAAGTGTTGAGTTTGAAGACCTTTGACCTTGGACATCGCTGAAAGGGTGAACGAAGAGATTCGAACTCTTTCCTCCTGCGTCACAAGCAGGTGTGCTAACCGATCACACCACAGCCACCATGTTGGTAGAAATTAGGGATTCATGAACTTGTTCAACGGATCTTTCCTGGGCTAGTTGCTAATTGCCAGTTTCTATTCAGCTTTCTTCAGCGGAAGGTATGAGATTCGAACTCATATCCCCTTTCGAGGCACGCGGTAGCAATGCGTTCCGGCAAACCGTATCCGGCTACCTTCCGAGTTATAGCAACTGAAAACTAGATACTCATGCTAATTTCTAGTTACCAGTTTCTAGTTGCTAAAGTGGACCGGGTGATGTCTCAAATCGTTTTCTGCTTGAACCTCTTTTCAGTTCGCTTGTCCGATGCGTGTTGGCTTCACGACTTCTTCTCACACAGTGCTCTTGGGGCTTTCTCATGTATCCCGAACCTCACGTTCCCGCTGCTCGGACCGATCGAACCATTCCCGATGACGAAGAACCTTTCTTATCCTGGCGGGGAAAGGTTCTGCTGGCGTTGTTGTGTTGTCTGGTCGCTTCCTCCTGTGGTTACCTGTTGAAATCTGCTTCCTCGGCTCCCGAGCAACTGCACGCTCAGCAGACTCCACTTTCCATTGATGAGTGATCAAAATCGGGATGACTGGATTCGAACCAGCGATCTCGTGTTTCCAAAACACGCGGGATGACCTCTTCCCTACACCCCTGTGATAATTATCTTCCAGTACCTCGCGCGGGAGTCGAACCCCGTCTTGCGGTTTCGTAGACCGCCGTGCATCCCTCACACTCGCAAGATGTTTTCGTTCTTTGAGCCGCATACACCCAAACATTCGACATCGCTCATACCGACACGCGTAAACGCAGTCCGCCGAGCAAAAAGCGAGGAAGAAGGACAAGTGCGCGAGAGGAAGCATCTCCTTCATGTCGGCCTACATTGACGCGGAATGTTGATTGATGTCCCTGCCGGCTCGCGCTGGCGGCTTACAATTGACTCAAATCTTCAAGTGGGTTGAGAGGTGCTCGAATCCTCGTCTTCCGGTCTTCAGCCGGACGCTTGAACCATCTCAGCTACCAACCCATCGTTCGCCAACAAGATTTACACACACGAAAAAAGGCCCGATGTCGCGTGTGACACCGGGCCTTGTGAAAGGTCAAAGGTTAATCCCGTGTCACGTGCGCAGACTCCCCGCCAACAACTGACTTTGACTGAGCAAAATCGGTCGCCACACCAGGGGGCAGCTATGGGAATGTCGAAGTTTCGATAAGGATTTCATGTTTCGACTCGTGAAAAACTTTCTGTGTCTCGAATGAGATAAACCAGATGCACTGGGACAGACGCCAAAGGGATCAAAATGGTTCACGACTTTCTGAAAGAATTCGAAGGATTTCGGAAAGTGGCTTCCCATTCTCATCGGCTACCTTCCGTCCTACGATTCCACCAGCATCGGCAGAAAGAGGACCGCGAATCCGAGGAACGAAGCGAAACCAACAATATCTGTCACCGTGGTCAGAAAAATAGACGATGATTGAGCCGGATCCCGACCCATCGACCGTAACACAATTGGAATAACGGCCCCGGCCAACGCGGCTGCGCCCATATTGATGATCATCGCAAGGAAAATGACGAGTGCGAGTCCCGAGGCTCGGGTCCCGCCGGAACCTTCCCCCAGAAACTGCCAACCGAAAACCGCAACGGCGGTCGCGATCGCCACAAGGACGCCGTTAATGACTCCCGCGAATAATTCCTTGCGAATGACTTTTCTTTCCAGCCCCGAAATGATTTCGCGGAGAGCGAGTCCCCGAATAACGACAGCCAGAGATTGAGCGCCGGTATTGCCGCCTTGGCCAGCAACCACCGGCATTAAGACAGCCAGCGCCGCGACTTTCGTAATCGTTTCTTCAAATAATCCCACGACGGCGGCGGCGAGAAAGGCGGTTCCCAGATTGATCATCAGCCAGGGTAAGCGGCTTTTCACGACCTGGGAGACGGGTGATAAAGCGCGTTCATCGGCGCTGGCTCCAGAGAGCTTCTGCAAGTCTTCAAAAGCGGCACGTTGTCCAGCTTCGAGCGCTTCGGATTCAGTCACAATCCCGACCAACCGCCCCTCGTAATCGACTACCGGTAACGCCAGATAATGATGATCACGCATCAGGTTGATTACTTCCTGACTGCCCATGGTATCGGGAACGCTGATGACATTTTTTCGCACCAATTCAGCGATCGGCGTCTCGGGATTGGCGACCAGCAAATCCCGCATCGTGAGCACACCGACCAATTGTCCCGTCCTGTCTGTGACATATAAGTAATGTAACACCTGACGAGGGGTGCGACGGATCGCCGCGATGGCCTGTTCCGCGCGGAGATCAATTGACAGGGAAGCGACGCGAGGGTCCATCATCCCGCCGGCCGTCTCCTCCGCGTAATGAGTCAGTTCGCGAAGAGGTTTCGCCGATTCCCTGGGGAGTTTTTCCAGGAGCGCTTCGCGTTGGATGGGGTCAAATTGTCGCAAAATGGTGGATGCGGCTCTGGGAGGCATCTCGGCCAACAATTCCGCGATACGAGGATTCTCCAACCCCGCCAGTAAGGGAGTTCCGATGTGAGGACTGAGCCGCGATAACAACGAGACCACGACGCCCGCCGGAAGTGTCTGAAACAGTCGCTGAGCTTCGGAGGAATCGAGTTCTTCGAACGAGCGTGCCGCTTCCTCCGGATGCAGCTCGATAAAACTTTGCAGCATCGCTTCCAAAGGTTTCATAGTTCAGTGCCTGTCTTCCCTTTCAGGGGCTTTGAATTGACGCAACTTGATCTATCCGAAATCAGCGGAATCTGTTACCAGTTTGCGGACTCTCTTCACTGGAAACGCCTACCTGTCGTTGATGAACGCGTCAAATCATGTCAGCCAATCGTCATGAACGCTATCCCTATCATCTGGCGAAACTGGTGTTTCGCGGCCTTCGGGATTATACCGCGACTCCTCCGTCCGAGAAGATCCTTTTAAAGCTGTTTGAAACGTTATATTTCACCAGCCTCAAGACGGACGAATTACGATCGAGTCGCTGCACCCTCAATTATCTCGATCCCCAGGACGCGCACGCTTTCCTTTCCTCTCGGGAGAATCGATCGGGCTGGTCGGTAAGTCCTCTCGCCGAACCGATCCCTTGTAACGTTCATTCCCTGTTGAAGATCAGTGAAGCGGTTGATCCGACCGTCTCTTCTCTCGCCGTCACGAGTGATCAGGAAGGAAACCTTTTCATCTGGGCTCTGGTCGATCAGGAACTGCGTTACGGCAATCACCTCGCTTTGGACGCTTTGGCGGATCCCGTTCGCCCTGGATTATTTCAATCCACCATCACGGGAGTGGGATCGATTTCGGTCTCCAAAAATTTCAAGCTTTTGGGTTGTCTCGAACAGAATCATCTGATTACCAGTTACCACGACGTTCTCTGGACCGGACCGATCCATCGAAAAATTCAGGCACTTCTGGACACGTATCTCGGAAATTTGTTGAAATCACGCGCCGGATTGATCGACGCCAATCTGATGGCCGCCTTCCGGGACGAGCTCTTCGTGCGCTGGCAGAATTCGTTATGTCGAATTCTCTACAACATCCAGCAATATCGACATGGGGGAGGTCTCCTGATTGTCCCGGAATGTCCGGTTCCTGATGTGAACATCAAATATGGACTGAATTATTCGAGATTACCCGAATCGTTAATTCGTCTCTGCACGCAGCAGATCGCCAAACGAGAAACCATGCAAGCGATCTCGCTGGAATGCCTGACGACGAACGGAATGTTGAAATACGACCAATACGTCGAATCCATCCAACGACAGGATGACCTCGATCGGCTGAAAACCGAGGTTCTGGGATGTAATCGATTCGTGGCGTCGCTCTCGAATGTCGATGGCTTCGTTCTGCTCGATCGCAGTCTGTCAGTCCGCGGATTCGGAGTCGAAGCCCGCACCGACGACCCAATTACGAGCGTCGCCGTTGCGGGCGATGCGGAAGCCTCTCGACAAAATCTCCAGAAGACGCCCATCGATCACTACGGCACGCGCCACCGCGCGATGATCCGATATTGCAATCGCCATGCGGAGTCACTCGGTTTTGTTGTCTCGCAGGACGGCGATATTCGTGCCATCACTCGACGTGGTGACGATGTGATCCTGTGGGAAAATATCAACGTGCAACTCTCTTATCGATCCGAACTCCGTCGTATCGACGGTTCACACGAAACACCTCTCTCCGACAAACTGCACGAATGGTTCTTCTCCAGCCATCAACGGCGCTCGGCATAAGCAACGCCTTGCGGGTCATGGATTGTGGTTAATGAGAGTGCTTCAGTCGCGGCAATCTCCCGGTTTTGTAAACCGGGCGGGAAATGGAATCCCGATCTCGGTAACATGAAGAGGTCCTCGGCACTGTCGGAAAAAGACCTCTTCATGAAACGGTTTCTCTCTCGAATACTGGTGTTCTGCTCGCTGGTGGTTGTTACCAGCCCTGCGCTGCCGGCTCAAGAACTCCCCAATATTCTCCTCATCCTCGCCGATGATCTCGGCTACGGCGACGTCGGATGCTACAACCCGGAATCGCTGATTCCAACGCCGCATCTCGATCGACTCGCCAGCGAAGGAATGCGTTTTACGGATGCGCATAGTCCGTCCACGGTCTGCACTCCTTCGCGATACAGTTTGATGACGGGTCGAATGTGTTTCCGGACGGGGTATCGCGGCGTCTTCTCCGGAGTGGGCGGCCCCGCTCTGATTGAAGAAGAAACGCTGACGTTGCCTCAAATGCTGAAAGAGCACGGCTACCAGACAGCCTGCATCGGTAAGTGGCACATTGGGATGACCTTCACGACAAAAGAGGGTCAACCCGCTTATGACGCACCGGTTCAGGCCACTCAACCCCGCGACTGGCGCGACGGGGGAGCCGCACTGGAACGCGTGAAGTTAGTCGATTTTTCCCAACCGATTCCCGACGGCCCCGTCCATCGCGGTTTCGATGATTTTTTCGGGACCGCCTGTTGCCCGACGACGGATTGGCTCTATGCCTTCATCGAAAACGATCGAATTGCCGTTCCTCCCACGCGTCAACTCTCACACCAGTACCTCCCCAATCATCCCTATTCTTACGACAATCGGCGCGGCATGATCGCGCCCGATTACGATCTGCAAAACGTCGATCTGGAGTTCCTCCAGCGGAGTCAATCGTGGTTGAGAAACCACGTCAACAGCGCTCCCGAGAAACCTTTTTTCCTGTTTCACTCGATGCAGGCGGTTCACCTGCCATCGTTTCCCGCGAATCGATTCAAAGGTTCGACGAACGCCGGGCCTCACGGCGACTTCATCCACGAGATGGACTATGTTGTCGGAGAATTATTGGAGACTCTGGCGGCACTCGAACTGGTACGAAACACCCTGGTCATTTTCAGCAGCGATAACGGCCCTGAAGTGACCTCCGTCGTCAACATGCGCCAAGATCATCATCACGACGGTGCCCGCCCCTGGCGGGGCATGAAACGGGACGGTTGGGAAGGCGGACATCGGGTACCGCTCATCGTTCGCTGGCCGGGAGTCGTGCCGGCGGGATCGGTCAGTAATGAACTCACGAGTCTGACCGATATCCTGGCGACGTGCGGAGCGATCGTCGGCGAAGAACATCCCGGCGAACTCGCGGAAGACAGTTACAACCTGTTACCGGTCTGGAAAGGCGAAAAACTGAAGAAGCCGGTTCGACCTTTTCTGTTGCAACATACTGCATCGCTCGCCATGTCGATTCGAGTTGGGGACTGGAAGTATCTCGATCATCGCGGTTCGGGCGGCAACAACTACGAGCGACGCGCCGACCTGAAACCATATCGTCTTCCCGAGACCGCCCCCCAGGCTCCCGGTCAATTGTACAATCTCAAATCCGATCCCGGCGAAACCACCAATGTTTACAATCAATATCCCGATGTTGTGGCCCGACTGAAAGCTCAGCTCGACAAACAACTCCAAGGGACTCCCCTCGAAAGATAAGCCTTCTGAAGAGCACGCCATCATGAAACACAGCCTCACAGTCATTCTTCTGGTCGTGAACCTGTCCCTCACTTCCAATCTTTTCGCGGAGGGTCTTCGCGCAGGAGCCGCAAAAGTCGATATCACGCCGCCCGAAGGGGTTTCGCTCGACGGCTCGATTAGTAAAAACGGACCCGTGACCGGAGTTCACGATCCGCTTCACGCGAGGGCCCTCGTGCTGGCGGATGACGAGACACGCATCGCCATTGTGATCGTCGATGCCTGTATGGTCGAGGAGGAAGTTTTCGACGACGCCAAAAAACTCGTCCATCAGGAGTCCGGCTTCCCCACCGATCACATGCTCATGGCGGCCACCCACACTCACGCCGCCCCGCGCCTGATTCACATCGGCACGGAGCCAATCGACGACCAGTATCATCGCGACGCGGCGCAGAAGATCGCTCAGGCCGTCCTCGAGGCCGAGAAACATCTGGTCTCCGCGCAACTGGGGCACGGTTCTTTCCGGTTGGAGGGACTGATCGCCTGCCGCCGATTTCTTTGCGAACCGGGGACGGTCGCCGTCAACCCGTTCGGCGAAAGCGGAGAACGGATCAAATCGGTCGCCGGGAAATCGACGGGCGTGATCGAACCCGCGGGACCGGTCGATCCCGAGTTCTCGGTGATCTCCGTCCAGGATCGCGACGGACACCAGATCGCCGCGCTGGGAAATTTCAGCGTCCATTATTGCGGCGGTTACCGACGCGGGATGGTGAGTGCGGATTACTTCGGACAATTTTCGGAACAGATGGAAGCGAAATTATCCGCCCGAGGGGAGCGGCCCGCAATTGGTTTGATGTCGAATGGAACCAGCGGGAATACCGGCGCGTTCCAGAACCGGGGACGCAAGTTCCAGCCGTTCGAGGGGATGGAATATTACGGACGTATGATGGCGGAGAGGTCGGCGGAACTGATTTCCAAACTGGAACATAAGTCCGACCTGGATATCGAGATGCAGCAAACCGATTTAACGCTCAACGTTCGCAAACCGAGTGCGGAACGAATCGCCTGGGCGAAAGAGATCGTGGCTCATCCCGACAAACCGACGCCGCATCGCTGGTCGAAAATTTACGCCGACGAAACCCTCCACCTGAGTCGATTCCCCGAGCAAAAAACGATCAAAATCCAGGCGATCAAAGTCGGCGACCTGGCGATCGCTTCCGCGCCGTGCGAAGTGTTCGCGGAAACGGGGCTCGCGCTGAAGAAACGGAGCCCGCACCCGAAAACGATTCACATCGAACTCGCCAACGGCTACGCCGGTTACTTGCCTCCGAAAGAGCAGCACGAACTCGGCGGTTACGAGACCTGGCCCGCACGGTCCAGTTTTCTGGAAGTGGACGCCGCCCGAAAGATTCTCGAAACGCAGCTTCAACTGCTCGAAGGCCTCAAGTAATCACTTTCTATAGACGAGCGTCGTCATCGACCAGGGACGGTCGTGGAACAAAAATGTGATCTCGACGAACATCGCGATATGATCCCCGTTCTCGGGGATTTTGACTTGGGCGTGGAGCGATTTCAGTTCGTGGTCGAGTTCGGTCGGTTTCCACTCGGCGTCCCGAAAGTCGAGATCGGCAGAGGTCGCCTTCCAGAGAGTGGCTTTCGCGATGGGAGATTCGGTTTTGAGATCGAGACTTTGCGAAGGATTGCCCGGCTTCAGGCTCCAGTTCATGTCCGGCATCGGGGTGCCGGACGCGATGTGCTGAAAGAAAATGGAGAGCGTATTCAGAGCGTTCTCCCGTCCGCCGTCCAAACCGTGTCCCGCGTTGGGAACCTGCAACACATACTTGGGACCTTTCAGGTCGTCCCAGTAGAGATTCATGGCGTCAACCACCCAGTACGGATCGTTGGTGCCGACGATCATCAGTTTGGGAAGCGTCAGCTTCGAACGGTACGTGTAGGGATCCATCATGACGCGGAGGGCTCGCTCGCGGTCCGATTCTTCGTCGGGTGACGTCTTCACCAATCCTTTGCTGGTGTAATCAATAATCTGTTCGCTGTATTTCCCCCACGTCGCTTTTTGATTCTGCGTTTGCTTCATGAAATTGAGCACGTCGATCACGATCGGGGCCGTGCCCACGATTCGCTCATCGACGACCGGCGTAAGCCAGCTCGTCCAACCCCGCTTCGAGGCTCCTGTGATCACGAACTTTTCGACCGATTGATCGAAGTGCTGATCGCTAAACTCCTCCAGGGCATCCATCGCTCTGACGGCACTTTTTACCATCGGAAACAGTAACGGCCAGGTGTCGTCGCCGGTTTTGAGATACCGTAACCAGGTTTCCGTAATCAAATCGTCCTCCACGCGATCGCCCAACAACGGCTGATTGGGAACCTGATACAAAAAGGCCACGGCAGCACCGCAGGCGTTCGCCAGCTTCAATCCGGTCACCTGATCGTCTTTCTTGGGGACGCGACCTGTAGTTCCTCCCGTCACGAACAGCAGCATGTGTTGCGGATGGTCCATTTTTGACGGTTCATACACCATGAGCGTGTGAGACCACACAATCTCATGCCAGGTTTGCGAGGTCAGTTTCAACTGATGCACCGTTCCGAGTTCGGTTTTCGTCGAGCGAAGGCGTTCCCAGGCGAACGATCGATCTTCCGCTCGAACGTAACGTTCCAACGAATCGGGTATCTGCGTCTCTTCGGCGCAAACGATCGACTGAAACAGAAGACAGGGCAAAAGAGCGGAGAGTTGGAACAGCTTCATAATGATTCCTATTGGAAACTGGCGAACGGTCGGTTGTGGAAATTCAGTTTCGTTCTATAAAGGAATAAGATCAAGGAGCAAATGGATGCCTGATGTTTATCCGATTAACGACTACGGTCCCATCATGCCGGGCCTCGTCATGGGAATGGTGGCGATCGTGCATGTGTTTCTGGCACAATTCGCGGTCGGCGGCGGAATTCTGCTCTGTTATTTCCAATGGCTGAAAATGACCGGGCGGGATGCAAACGCGGGCCGGTTTGTCGACGGCTATTTCAAAGTGCTCGTGTTGATTAGCTTTGTGATGGGGGCGTTGACGGGAGTCGCGATCTGGTTCACCGCCATTCAGATCTCCGCGGGGACGATCGGATCGATGGTGCTCAACTTCCATTGGCTCTGGGCGACTGAGTGGACGTTCTTCTGTCTCGAAATCGCCGCCGGATATTCGTTTTATCGCTACCACGCGCGACTCTCCGATCGTACTTCTTTGTGGTTGCTGGCGATTTACGCTTTTGCGGCCTGGATGAGTCTCTTTCTGATTAACGGCATTCTCTCCTGGCAATTGACGCCGGGCAACTGGCTGAAAACGGAAAGCGTGGCGGATGGATTCTTCAATCCCAGTTTCTGGCCGAGCTTGTTGTTTCGGACGGTCGTCTCGGTCACTCTGGCCGCGCTGGCGGCGTGTGTGGTGATCAATCTGATGAAGATCGATCGTGAGGCAAAAGCGCGATTGATCCATCGCGCCTCCCTGTTGCTGGTGCCCATGCTGTCGATGCCGCTGCTCGGAGTCTGGTTTCTGGCCGTCATGCCCGCCGACAGTCGAGGCTGGGTGCTGGGTGAGAGCCCGGCGATGATGCTGTTTCTCAATATTTCAATCGCAGCCTCATTATTGATTGGAGCTTATGCCATCGTCGGACTGGTGATCAAAAATCTTTACATCAACGGGGCGACAGCGACTCTATTGCTCCTGCTGGCGTTCGGTGCCACGGCGGGGGGTGAATTCGTTCGCGAGGGAGCCCGCAAACCGTTCTCGATTCGACAGGTGCTGTACTCCAACTCGATTCGACCGGAGGATGTCGCTCGCTTGCGCGAAGTTGGTTGTCTGGCCGATGACCCGTATCCCCTGAAAACCGACATCGAATTTCCCAATCTTCAGGTGCGCGACGGGGCGAAAGTTTTTCGTCGCCAGTGTGCGGTCTGTCACACGGTTGAGGGAACGAACGGCGTCACCCATCTGACGAACACCTGGGACGCGGATCAGATGCGAATGAATATCGCCAAGCTCCAGAAAACCAAACCGTTCATGCCTCCCTTCGCAGGAACCGCCGATGAACTGGAGTCGCTGGTGCAATTTCTTCGCTGGTCACACGACGACCGACCTGAAGAATGGAAACTCTCCGACGATCCGGCCACTCTCGATCGCATTCAAGTCTGGCTCGATGAAGCGGGTACCAAACCGGGGAACTTCAAGCAATATGAAGAACTCGCGGGGGTAGGTGACTAAATGGAAACTCTTTTTCCGTTCGGATTCCCGACCCCCACCGCCTTCTATCTGACACTCTACGTCCTCACCTTTGTCCTGCATCAGGCGCTGATGCACTACGTTCTGGCCGGCTCGGGGTATCTCGCCTGGTGCAATCTCGTTCCGGGAGACGGCGAAACCCCCCGCACGGCACAGCCGCTGGCGAAGATTCTCCGAGACTGGATGCCGTTTGCTTTGAGCGCCGCGATTACGGCTGGTGTCGCTCCGCTGCTGTTTGTGCAAATCGTCTATCCGACCGAGTTCTACACGGCCAATCTCCTGCTCTGGTGGCGATGGATGATCGTGATTCCGGTGTTGATCGTTGTATTCTATTTGCTTTATCTGGTCAAAACGCGCCGCTATTCCGAATGGTCGTTCCTCGCGCGAACTTCCATTGCCGTCTTCGTATCCGCTTGCTTTCTGTTCGTCGGTTTTTGCTGGACCGCCAACCATCTGATCTCGATGCACCCCGATAAATGGCCCGGCATTTACGAAACCGGTCGGACGGAACTCTCCAACATGGAAGTCCTGTTAAGAATGCTGATCTGGACGGGAGGTGCCTTTCCGACGATGTGTCTGATGGCGGCGTGGCAACTTCCGCCATCCAGCACAGACTCCCAAATCAGACTGGAAGAATGGCGTCTCGCCCGTGCCGCGCTGGGAGGATTGTTTCTCGCGACTCTTGCGGGGATCGTGTATCTGGTCCGGTTGGACGATTTGTCCCGCGGTTTGATTCTCGGCTCTCTGGGAGGGCCTTATCTGGGAATCACCATCCTGGGTCTTCTCGTGCAGGGGGGGCTCTGGTTTCTGATCCTGCAGCGAGGGGGTCGTCCGGTTTATCGCGTGATCCTGAGCGGCGGTTGCACGCTCGCGCTGGTCGGCGCTTCGGTGTTGCGGGAAACGATTCGCCTCGCGCATCTCGATCTGGAGAAATTAGCCAGTCATCACGAACAGGCCGCGGACATTGGAGGTTGGCTCGTGTTTCTGGTGATGGCCGTCGTGAACGTTGCCGTCATCGGAGTCTGTGTGGTAATGGTGCGCCGTGGACTCGCGTCGCAGGAATAGCAGCTCTCCTGGTGCTCTCATCAAATTCCCTAAGCGGACCGTTCGATCTCTTTTCCTTTGCCGACAGAATGAAAATTCGGTCGCTCCCGCCAGCAGGGAAAACCATCTTTCTCCGAAATCATTGAGCTGGACTCTTGGGCGAACTCTACAATGGAAGTTACCGCCAGAATTCGTGGCACCCTCGCAGCAAACGAGTTTTCACTCAAGGGATACCGTTGTCTCAACGGTCAAGGAGGTGTGTGATGGATACTATTTGCACGGCCAAGGATTTGATGTCACGACAGATCGTGACGCTTTCCCCGCGAATGAATGTGCTGGAGGCGATGGACGAGTTGCTCAGGCGTAACGCTACCGGGGCTCCCGTAATCGAACGGAACGGGTTGTATCGGGGGGTCTTCTCGGAGAAATGCTGTCTCAGCATGCTGACGCTGACGGTCGCTCTCGCTTCTCAGGAAGAGTTGCCGACGGAATGTAACCCGACGGTCTCGACGTTCATGAAACGGCGACTCTTCACGCTCGATCAGAGCGCGGATGTGATGGACGGGATCGGATTGCTGTTGCGACATCGAGTCTCGGGCGCGCCGGTGATCGATAACGACCGCAACTATCTCGGAATCTTCAGCGAAAAAAGTTGTATGGATATTATGATTGGAGCTTTCTACGACCAGCTCCCGACCTGTCGGGTGCTCGCCTATTTGAACACCGACCCGGATCGCCTGATCCCCGCCTCGATGAAAATCTGGCCGGCGGCGGGATTGTTCGTGAGCGCACGATTTCGTCGGCTGGTAGTCCTCGAACAAGGCCGCCTGATCGGATTGGTCGCGCGGCGTGATCTGCTGCAAGCGAGCCGATCCATTTTGAAGATTTTATGGAATCGCGTCCGCGAACTCCGTCGAGAAGTCGCTCCAGAAATGGCGGACACGACCTTGAATCCCCTCCATTGTGAAACGGAGTCAGTGGCGGGTTTCATGGACGTCAACGCAGGAACCATCGCCGAAGAGACCGATCTGTTAACGATGGCTCAGATTTTCCGCGACACCAACTTTCGCCGACTGCCGGTCCTGCGAGACGGCTTCCTGCAAGGGATGGTCGAACGCAAGGATCTCCTGAAGAAAACCTATTGTATTCTGGAGAAGCCGTGTGGCGATGCGGAACGGCACGGCCCTTTGCATCTCAGTGCCTTGGAGAGGAACTAACGGCAAAAAGACGAGTGACTAGATAGTACGGCAATCCGCTGGCAGGGCCGGTTTTTGGTTGCATCCCGGTGAACGTCTCGCGTAGAGCACTACTTTTGCTCCAAGAGTTTCCCGAATTGCAAAAAACCCCTTCGTCCAAGGATGTTAACCAGCTCACGTGCCTTCTTTTCAGCCTCATTGCCGGAATTCAATGCAGTTCGCAAAATTGATTCTGCATGCTCTAGCCACGTTCTGATTCGCCACCCTTCCGTATCACCTCTGATAGCAGTATCAAGAATTGTCACGGCTTTGGGGGGATCACTCTCTGCTGCATTTGCCAGGGTTTCAAAAACTTGATGATCTGGCTCGATCAAGGGATCGCAATCCACAAACTCCAGAAGATGATTTATTCTCCAATCTATTGGGAGTGAATCAGATAAAAACCATCTCCCAAACGTCATGCTGCCTGGCGACTCTTCAGCATCAGCCTTCCCTTTTGATTGCCAATAAAAAGTCCAGAATTCAATAAAACGATTTACCGTCTCTGGGGAAATTTCAATATCGATGCATAAGCTTTGCCCCGCGAACCCAATTGTCTGTCGCCTGATTTCTGACTTTGCATTTTCCAAAAATCGGTAGAGCAGTTCACCTTCTTCCAATTCAATGTGGCCCCTCCCGTAATACACAACGAGATGCTTCCCCAAGCTCATCATGGGTTGCCCCCATGTGTCATCAGTCAGTTCAACATCCGATGACTGATCGACTGCGAATTCGTATTGTGACCGAAACAAGCGCAAATACTCTTTGTGAGGCTTAACCCATGTAAGAAAAGAATTCCATGCAGCCCAGCCATAAGCTTTCTTTGGAGATAATTCCCATTCCTCCAAATTGAAAATCTGACTCGCATGCTGATTAAGCCACTCTCGATCAATCCAATAAATGGTTGGTATTCTAGTACCAATTACAGAGAGTACCTCAACATTTCGGTTCTCTGTATCGATATGCCACTCCAGCTGATTTCGAACTTCGGGCATTGCATTAAAGCCATCAGGCACACAATCACGACCATCAACTATGCCGTTCATGGTATTCCCCACCCAAGACGCGTAAGACAGCATTGCAAGCACTGCCCGCCCACGGGATGAATTCATACCATGCTGGAAATAGTCTTTGTTCCGTAAATCATCTTCCGAAATATCATGAACGAAATTTGATTCAAAACGATCTTGATTGAGCGATTCAATGAGCCGCCAGATTCGTTCACGAAATTCGTGAACAGAATAGTGATAAGTATTCTCGGCTCCAACTTTGCATACTTCTTCAAGTAAGCCAGATACAGAATCTCTGGCCCATTGCCAATGACCACCACGCTCACTGATCCGATTTTTCGATTCGTCCAAAAGCCAATCGCATAGAGCGAGTACTTCCGATAATTCAATCGGGAGATTCTGTTTTACAGCATTTTCCATATCTCTGATGAATTGGATCACAAAATCGACAGGCTTTCCTATCAACAATTGAGCTCGTTTTGAAAACTCTGTTGGCGCTGTTTTCAGATATTCAGAAAAAGCTGAAGTTAAACGATCTGAATAGAATTCTTCTCGATGTGATTTGGGCTCCCACTTTGAAACTAGGCCGACAGCCTGCTCGAAAGAAAGTGATTGTAATTCCTCAACTGAGATTGGGCTTTCTGGATCCTCCCAATTTGAGTTGATGCGGAAGTTCAAGTCGGCCATCTCAGGCTCGCCATGCTCTTCAAGCATTTGGGTGTAAAACTCCAAGTATTCTCCTTGAAGATATTCTCTTATCCAATGCAGTTTTTCATATCGCCAGTAATCGATTCTTTCCTTACGATCTTCTTCAGTAGCTTCACGATCCATGTTATCCATGATCGACTGCTCGAAGTCAGCCATATCGGGACCATCGTCAATCCATTCGTACCACTGACCCTGCTCATCATCTGTGAGAATCCCAAAACACTTTCCAAGAAGCATTGCGTATTCATGCTTGAACTTGTAACTATCAAATAGCTCTCGATTCAGGATCGTGTCACGAGCAATGGCCTGATTGTCCTGTGAAAATTCACCGATGAGATGAATGCCGAGTCTTTGGAATATCAGTAAATCGAATTGCCCAAGCAATTCCAGAGAATTAGCTAAGGAGTATTCGGTCTGGTGGATAGACACTTCAAATGCTTCACGAACGATTCCTGCAATCACACCCGCGAACTCATAATCACGATTCTCGTGATGCTCTTCAATTGCCGGTCGCCACATGACAGACATGTCATCTCCAGACTCAGTCACAACATGCTTCGAATGTTCTACTATTCTCCTAAGCCAATGGCAGATTTTCTTAAGAAATCGTTCGGGAACAGACTGCACCAGAGAGGGGGCAACTTTTGACAAACCTTCCTTGTATTGGTATTCGTCCAGACTACGCGACACCCTCGTATCTCGTCCAAAACGAGGATGAAACAAGGCGTCGGCAAGCTTAATGGCTTCAGCTGTATATTTTTCATCTGCTAGTTTCGCGCAGAATTCGGTTGCCTCTTTGTAGAAGACCCAAAGATGATTCTTTTTTGCTGCATTAAGAACATTGCTTGCAAGGCGTACCCCAACATCAATTGGTGCATTCAGTGCTGCTTCCAGCATATCACCAATGATGGAAGCGTTATCAGTTTCCAATGATTCATAAATGGATATCACCAATTCCGGCTCTTGAGTAGCCATTCGAGATAGGTATCTTGAAGGTGCCCATTGCGGATAGCGAATACTTCCATCGGGTTGTGGGATTGCCGCAGGTGGGTATTTAAAATATTCATGCTCATTAAGCGGTTCAATCCAAAGTGGATTGTCCAATCGCGAAAAGAAATACGATTCCTGCTGGGAAGAACTCAATTGGGGAAGAGTTTTTTCCACTAAATCATTGGTTGGCTTGGTGTAAGATGGCATCAAGTTCTGCAGTTCTAGTAAAGAATTCTCCAACAAAGCTTAATAGAATATTTTCAAATGTTCTAAACTTGTGTTGCAACTCAGCTTCGTCTACTGGGGAAAGCATTTTTGCCTGTAGATGGGCTTTCTTCTGAAACCAGTCTATGAGATTCTCAAAATCTTTCACCAAGCGTAGATTTATCGAGATGTTATCGTTTGCAAGTTGTTTCAATATCTGTAAGAGCAGTTCAGGATTTGAAGGAAGTGATCTTCTCTCTCGGTGTTTGGTGACTAAGGTATCGATCTTTCTCGCAAGCTCATAATCGATTGAAATATTCTGATTGAGAGAATCTTCATTCCCACCTGTTGCCTCGATGTTTGGCCATTCTTTCTCAAATTTATCAAAATATTGATGATACTGGACTTTTCCAGCTTTAGACTTTGGACGCAAAATTTCAGGCAGGATGTTTGCGATATCTCTTACGACATGCGAAATGAAATGTATTCTTCCCGGAAACGGTTTTTCTTCAAGTAGCCTCAATGCTCCTTCGTATCCGCATGCCAAGGAAGGCGCTTCTTGTCGAAACCAATCCAAAAGTTGCTTTCTTTTCGGAGGCCAGTGCTCAGGGCTTGCTGCTTGGCTCAAAGAAAAGTCCTTTTGGTTGATCCAGAAAGCTCAACAAATATCACAATTCAGATTTCTAGCTTTTGAGTCGAAAAAGCTGATATTCAAATGATCATTTCAATGTTAGTTTGCCGATTTCTCTCTTTGTTTTCAAGACACATCTTTTTTTGAACGGTTCGCAATTGGTCACATCCACACTCTCACATTATCCAAAAGACTGACACTCTCTGCGCCGCTATTTGTTCCACAATAAAACGCGGCCGGTTTTCACCAGCCGCGTTGCAGTGTTGATCAGAGTTGGCGCCCCGAGAGGAGCCTCGGATTTATTTCGGGAACGGGGTCGTGGGATAGTTGCCGTCCCACGTGTAGCCCGATGCCGTCACGGAATTGATGACCGACGTCCAGAGTCCGTTGGGAGCGTTGCGGGCTTTGAAGGTGACTTGTCCCGTGCTGTCGGTGGTGCCGGACGCGGTGCCGAAGTCGGCATCATTGACAAACGCCGTCAGGTTCACAGTGGCATTCGGGACGCCGGCCTGAGTTGCAATATCAATGACGCGGACCGTGATACTCAGGTCCTTGTCACCATTTTTTCCACCTGACGTTTTGTAGTCGATGGAAGCGACCGTCATATCGCCGGAACTGGCGGGAGGGGTTCCGCCACCTCCACCGCCGGGAGGCAGAACGCCGGTCTGAATCAAGTCGATTCCCACCACGGTGTTGACCAGCCCATAGCCGAATTTGGGGTCGAGACCCGGATCGCCCAGATCGTCGGCGGACTCGATCAGCGCTTGTCGTACCATTGTGTTATCGACCGGCAGTTGCTTGACAACGGCTGCTTGAATCAGCAACGCCGCCGTTCCGGCGGCATGCGGACACGCCATCGACGTTCCACTCGCCAATGCGTAACCGCCACCGAGGTAAGTGGAATAAATCTGAACTCCGGGAGCGGCGAGTTCGACCGCTGGTCCCGTGCTGGAGAAGTAGGCTCGTTGGTCCGAGCTATCGGTCGCGGCGACCGCCACAACCGACGAGTAAGCCGCCGGATAGCCGACAGTGTTCCCCTTGCCGTTGAAACGGCCCGAGTTCCCCGCGGCGGCGATATTCAAAATGCCGGCTGCGTTGGCGTTAAAGAATGCGGTCTCGACAATCGTGCCGGGATCCCGATCGCTGCCGTAGCTGTTGCTGGTGATGTGAATCTGGTTATCGACGCACCACTGAAGACCGGCGATGATATCGCTGAACGATCCACTCCCGTTCGCGTCGAGAACTTTAACCGCATAGAGCTCGACACCGGGGGCGACTCCGACGACACCGCCATTACCGGCAATCGCGCCGATGGTTCCGGCACAGTGCGTGCCGTGACCGTTATCGTCATCGGGAATACCATCGCCGTTCACGAAATCGATCCCGCCTTTGTAATTGGCAGCAAGATCGGGATGATCGATGTCGATGCCGCTGTCGAGGACGGCGACCTTCACGCCGAAGCCTGTAATTTCCTGAGTCTGATGGGAATACCCGCTTCCGATTCTTGTCACTCCCCAGACCGCTGCCAACTCGGCGTCAGTATCAATCGCCTGAACTTTTCCGTCCGGTTCGACGATGAGGACATTCGGCTGAGCCATCAGTCCCGCCAGAGCATTCTTGGGAACAGTGGCGGCGATGGCGGGCACGAGCGAGTAAGAATGATTGATGCGGCCCCCCTGCATCACGATGTTGACGTGATCTTTGACGCCGGGCGGTTGGGCGAACCCGATCAGCACATCGACTTTTTCGGGAGGAGCGGCTGAAAGTTGTGCCGGCAAACAACAGGCAACCATGACCAGAACAGCCAGAATAGTTTTGAGAACGCTTCGTTGATTGACCATGTTGTTGCCCTTGAAAAAAACAGCATCGTGGGGATTGAAAACCTTCTAACCGCAGCCCGGCAAGGGGCTCTGCATGATTGAACTCGCAGGAGATAACCGACGGCACGGATCACTTCGACGGATTTGTTGACGCGATGTCGCCTCGCCCGGCAGGCTCTCTGGAGTCTTTATTCTCGATAGCTACTCCAGCTTATATTTTCTTGAGGTGTTTACACCAACAGGAAATCATCATTCTGAGAAAGAATTTTGGGAGACTATACAGAGCCATCTGAGAGCATCCCCGATCCATAGGCCCAGTCAGTCGGAGAAGACTTTTGATCTCGAAAAGAATGAAACACTGACTGCTACAGGATTTACAACCCGATGTCCCGTTCGTTCTGGGCTCGTTTGCGGAAGCGGCCCGGTGTTTCGTCCGTCTCGCGTTTGAAGACGACGCTCATGTATTCCGGATGCTCGAAACCGGTCAGCTCGGCGATCCGGTCGAGAGGCAGGTCGGTTTCCATCAACAGTTCCTTGATGCGCTTGATCTGCTGATTGCGGATTTCGCTTTGCGGAGACCGTTTGATGTACTTCCGGAAGCGCCGTTCCAGCACGCTCCGCGAGAGCGGAATCTCCCGCAACAGATCCTTCACCGTAATTCCCTCGCAGGCATGCTGCCGAATGAAGCGGACTGCCGACGCAATCTGCGGATCTTCGATGGCCAGGACGTCGGTCGATTGTCGCGTGGTGATGCCCAGAGGAGGAATGATCTGTTCGTAGGGATGCGCTTCGTCCCCCTGCATTTGACGATCGAGGAGTGCGGCGGCTTCGTATCCGATCTTACGCGGGTTCGGCATCACGGATGACAGCGGCGGGTCGCACATGCCGCACACCAGATCGTCATTATCGACACCGATGACGGCGATCTCTTCCGGAACGGAGGCGTTGATCCGCCGGCACGCATCGAGGACGTGTTGACCCCGCATGTCATTACAGGCAAACACACCCAGCGGTCGCGGTAAGCGGGAGAGCCACTCGGTAATCGTGCGTTGCTGATCTTCCCACGATTCCGTTTGCGTCGCTTCCCACGGCGATTCCAGCACATCGACCGTGCAGTCGGCCTGGCGGAGGGCAGCCCGGAATCCATCCAGACGACGCGCGGCCCAGTCGTGTCCCGTAAAACTGCAATACCCGAAATTACGGAAGCCGCGCTCCAACAGATGAACCGCCGCCATCTCGCCCACTTTCCAGTTGTCGGTCCAGATGTGCGGCAGACCGAGGTCTCCGTAAATGTCGGTCAGATCGACGGTGGGAATCTTCAGCTTCTGTAAACGCTCAGCAAGTTCGGGAGTCGTGGAACGGCTGATGATGCCGTCCCCATTCCATTGGTCGATCCATTTGGGGGGCTCGATGATCAATTCGCGCAGATCGACATACATCGACCAGGGACGATGTTCGACGACGTAATCGGAAATTCCCCGCAAGACTTCCCGTCCGTAAGCGAGCGAGGTCTCGACGATCAGCATGACGTGAGCGGGTGAGGAATTCCGGGCATCCACGGAATCGGTCTTTCGCAAAAATTCTCAGCAGAAATCAGGCCTGTTTTCTCTTTCGACATCATATCCTTACGCGAACCGAATAATCCAGCGAAATATATCTCAAGAGATGTCGATCTGGAAAGACTTGTCGAAGAATGAGCTTGGGGTTCAAATGGGGCTCGAACGTTGGCAAATTGTGCGGAAAAAACTGCCCGAGAAAGGCAAATGCCGCACGATTTTCGATTCGGATCAATCGATGGTTTCAGTTGCCGTTCGGTCCGCGTAAACTGGTGCCACGTCAAGAGAACGACCGATTCCACACCTCGGGAGACAAATGTGTTTTCATTAGACGGCCGGGTGGCGCTCGTCACCGGAAGCAGTACGGGCCTCGGAAAAGCGATCGCCATTGCGTTGGGCAAAGCGGGCGCGACCGTGGCAATGAACTATTACAACAACGACGAACGCGCCGCGCAGGCGCTGCAGGAATTTCGCGAGGCAGGCGGCACGGGGGAGATGTTCAAAGCGAACGTCATCGATCCCGACGACGTCACCCGTCTGTACGAAGAGATAAAAGAGAAGCTCGGGCCGGTCGATATCCTGGTCTGTAACGCGACCCCCGACCAGCCGCAAAAGCCGATCGAGGAATACGATTGGGAGTTCTACCAATCGATGCTGGATTTCTTCATCAAAAGCCCGTATCTGTTAAGTCTGGCGTGTCTGCCCCATATGAAAGAGCAGAAGTGGGGCCGGATCATCAACATCACCTCCGAAGTCTTCCAGCAGGGCGTTTCACCGTTTACCGCCTACGTCGCCGCCAAGGGAGGTCAGACCGGATTCTGTCGCTCGCTGGCGCGGGAACTGGCACCGGATCAGATTACGGTGAATATGGTGGCTCCCGGCTGGATTCCGGTCGAACGCCACGAGAAGGATCCGCAGGAACTTAAGGACGGCTACTTCGCCAACATCCCGATGCAGCGCTGGGGCGTCCCGGACGATATCGGCGCGGCGGTCTGTTTTTACGCCAGTGAAGAAGCCGGTTTCGTCACCGGGCAAACGGTTTCCGTCAACGGCGGCATGACCGTTAACTGAGATTCAAAATTCACATACATTCAAAGATCGATCGAGGACCGAACAGATGAAAAACTTACTTCTGATGGCCGGGTTGGCCTGTCTAGTGGGCATTACAGGTTGTAATGGAAACGGCGATGGAGGCAGTGGAGCCGGAGGCACAACGGGCGGTGCTGCAGAACAGGATGAGTTCGGCCCCATCAAGACCGGCTCGGTCGGTGAAGATGAAAAGCCGACCGTTTCCTTCGTGACGAACGGTATCGCCTCGTTCTGGGTCGTTGCTGAAGCGGGAGCGAACAAAGCTGCCGAAGACGTGAATGCGGACGTTCTGGTCAAGATGCCGGCGGAAGGGGTCGCCGATCAGAAACGCATTCTGGAAGACTTGCTCACTCAGGGAGTCGATGGTGTTGCGGTTTCCGCAATCGATCCGAGTGGCCAGCAGGATATTCTGAACGAAGTCGGCGAGAACACGATTTTCATCACTCACGACTCAGATTCCCCTTTCACCAATCGATGTGCCTACATCGGCATGGATAACTACGATGCCGGACGGATGGCGGGAAAACTGGTGAAGGAAGCGATTCCCGACGGCGGCGAAGTGATGATCTTTGTCGGACGACTGGAGCAACTGAACGCCAAGCTGCGACGCCAGGGAGTGATCGACGAACTGCTCGATCGTGAACCGGACTCGTCTCGCTACGATGAACCGGGGAAACCTGTCGAAGGTGAAAAATATACGATTCTCGATACTCGAACAGACGGATTCGACTTCGCCAAGGCGAAGGCTGAAGCTCAGGACGCAATCAACAAGTATCCCGATCTGAAATGTATGGTCGGACTCTTCGCCTACAATCCGCCTCTGATGCTCGAAGCCGTCAAAGAAGCCGGAAAGACCGACGATATTGAAATCGTCGCCTTCGATGAAGAGGATGGCACTTTGCAGGGGATCGTGGATGGCCACATTCACGGTACTGTGGTTCAGAACCCCTACGAGTACGGCTATCAGTCGGTCAAGATGCTCGCCGAATTAGCGCGAGGTGACTCTTCCAGCGTGCCGGAAGATCGCTTTATGAACATTCCCGCCCGTCAGATTCGTAAGGACAACGTGATTGAATTCTGGACGGAGTTGAATCAATTGCTGGGAAAAGAACCGCCTGAAGGAGCGGCCGAAACGTCTAAGAAAGAGGGCGAATGAATCATCCTCTGCTGGAAGTCCGGATCGTCACCAAATACTTTCCCGGTGTCGTTGCGCTCAAACAGGTCAGCCTGACCCTCGAAGCCGGGGAGGTGCTGGCGCTGATCGGCGAAAACGGGGCCGGGAAAAGTACGTTGATGAAGATCCTCGCCGGCATCCAGCAACCCGATCTCGGCAAACTCTTCTGGAACGGCAAAGAAGCCGACATCGATTCGGTCGAGGCGGCAATGGAACTTGGCATCGCCCTCATTCATCAGGAACTGAATCTCGCCGATAATCTCGATATCGGCAGTAACATTTTTCTCGGTCGAGAACCGCGCAATAAGCTCGGCATCGTCAACCGCCGCATCATTCGGGAAGAATCCCGGAAGGTTCTGGAACGGGTCGGCCTCGATTTCGATCCGCGGACCAGTCTGACAAAGCTTTCGATCGGGCAGCAGCAACTGGTTGAAATCGCCAAGGCGCTCTCCATGAATGCCAAAGTGCTCATCATGGACGAGCCGACCTCGTCTCTCTCGTCCAAAGAAACCCGGCGTCTGTTTAAAGTCGTCAAGGATTTGAAACAGCAAGGGGTGAGTGTCATCTATATTGCCCATCGTTTGGGGGAAGTGAAGGAACTCGCCGATCGAGTCGTCGTCTTCCGCGACGGGCAGAATTCGGGAGAACTCGCCAAAGAAGAGATTTCACACGACCGCATGGTGCAACTGATGGTGGGACGCGATGTCTCACAACTTTACGAACGCACGCCCCACAAGCCCGGCGACGAAATTTTGAAAGTGACCGACCTGGCGAGCCCGGCGTTCCCGGACGCAAAAAACAATTTCTCGATTCGTGCGGGTGAAATTGTCGGCCTGGCCGGTTTGATCGGTGCGGGCCGGACGGAATTGTTGAGAGTCCTGTTCGGGATCGATGACGCCGTCAGCGGGACCATTGAAGTTGCCGGAAAACCCCGCGAATTCGAACATCCCCGAGACGCGATCGAGGCGGGAATGGTTCTGGTCCCCGAAGACCGCAAAGGTCAGGGTCTGGTGATTGACTGGCCGCTCGATATGAACGGCTCGCTGCCGGGACTCAATCGACATCTCAAGCAGAAAGCTTTTATCGATAAAAGGAATGAGATTGAGACCGCCGAACGAATGATCGACGACCTCAATATCAAAACACCGAATCGCAAGCAGATTCTCCAGTTCCTCTCGGGCGGCAATCAGCAGAAAGTCGTATTGGGAAAATGGCTTTCCCTGGAACCGAAGATTCTGTTGCTCGATGAACCGACGCGCGGGATTGATGTCGGCGCCAAAGAAGAGATTTATCATCTGATGGACAAACTGGCGGCGGAGGGATTGGCCGTGTTGTTCGTCAGCAGCGAACTGGAAGAGATTATGGGTGTGTCGGATCGAGTGCTGGTGATGCACGAAGGGAAAGTCACTGGCGAACTCGCTCGGAGCGACTTGACCGAAGAGTCGATTATGCAACTGGCCACGGGACAGGAACTCGCCACGGCACACTGATCTTTTTTGAACTCCCGATCAACATAGCGAACTCATGAAAAAACTACTCGGTATATTGGGATTGTTTATTGTCGTCTTCGGATTCACGGCGGTTCAAAATCCCAAGTTTATCTCCGCCTACAACATGGAGAATCTGCTGAATTGGACGGGCCTGTTCGGGATTCTCGGAGTCGGAGCCGCCTTCGTCATCATCACCGGAGGCATCGATCTCTCCATCGGTTCCGTGGTGGGACTGGTCGGTTGCTTGTTGCCTCTGTTCATTATGGACCACGGAGTACCGGTCCCTCTGGCGATTCTCTCGGTCATGCTGATTGCCGCTCTTATCGGTTTGACCCATGGATTGTTGATTACCAAACTGAATTTGCAGCCGTTCGTAGTGACGCTGTGTGGATTATTGATTTATCGAGGAGTCGCACGATTTATCACCGCCGATCAAACCATGGGATTCGGGAATACCCATGGTGACTTGCGGAAATTAGCGACCGGGAAACTGGCGATTCCGGGACTGACCGAAGCGACGAAATTTGATTTACCGATCCCGTTTCTGATTCTGTTCATCCTGATGGTCGTTGGAGCGATCTTTCTCGATAAAACGATCTGGGGACGTTATCTGCTCGCTCTCGGACGCAACGAACAGGCCGCCCGTTACAGCGGTATCAAAACCGACCGCCTGACGATCATGTCATACGTCATCTGTTCGACGTTGGCAGGCTTCGGCGGGATTATGTTTATGCTCGACTTGAACTCGGTCCAGCCTTCCAGTCACGGCAGTTTCTATGAACTGTATGCCATCGCAGCCGCCGTTCTGGGAGGCTGCTCGCTCAGAGGAGGGGAAGGGTCGATCATCGGTGTCGTCATCGGGATGGCGGTCTTAAGACTACTCTATAACGCCTCAAACCTGCTCGGCATTCCCACACAGCTCGAGTTCACGATCATCGGAGCCGTCATTCTTGCGGGAGCCATCGTCGACGAAGTCGCCAAACGCCTCGTCCATCGCATGCGACAGGCGAAACAGCAGAGATAGAATTTCCAAACGCGAAGGCCGGGGAGGGTGAGGTTGTCTCTCCGAGAAATCTGTGTGATTCGCGGTCACCTTAATTGTTGTCGTCGCGACGCTGCGCGAGATCTTCTGTCTGATCTAATTACGGCTTTCAAAACTGTGGGCTCCCCGCGGTCGTCCACAGGGCCTGACTCTCTTTGTGTGATTCGAGCCATTCGTGGTCACTTTTATTTCTCTTCAACTCTTTGCGTCAGTTTTCCATGTGGGGGATTCGTGGTTTGTTCAACCTCTTGTGCTGACGCACTCCGGTTGCGAGCAACCGGGGTTACCCGTTATCGAGTTGAAGTGCAAGAAGTACTTCGGTTGAGGAGTGGGAGTTTACCAATTCCTTTTTCGTGAACCTTCGAATGCTGTCTGTCGTGTGCAACATTGCGTAAATCGTATCGGTAATCACCAATCCAGCGGCGGTGTCGTTTGTGAATTGCTCGTTAAACGAGAAGCCTAGTGCAACAAAAACTCCTTCGCGCGGGGAAGGTCACCAACCAGCAAGTTGAAGTAGATGGCTTTTGGCATTGATGTCTCCTTTTGCGTTGCCGATTTATTTATTTGGTACGCCGAACGATAAAGCTGACCGGGCGGCGGTCAGCGGTGTTGATTTCAGTTTCAGCGCCCAACCGCCGCTCGGGTTGAGTTCCTTGTTCGGCGGTTGTCTGGTCCTATTCTGAGCTGCCGTATGGCAATCGATCAACACAGATATGATCTCACTATCTTCACTTCCGCGGTAATACCTGTCGTCAATTTTAAACGCGCCTCGATCATGGCCCGTCCAGTAGAAGGAAATGAGCGATTCTGCCCCATCCTCGCACTTAATCGTCACGCCACCCAATACTTGCCATGCAGCTGGGTTATTGTCCAATTGCCTGTCACCAAACAATGAAAGAACTTTTAGGTAGTCTTCAGGCAAAACTACGAACTCGTCGATATCGGGTCCCGCGTCTGGCCGATTGTATAAGCCAGCTCGCATTTCGGAGATATCCGCGATCGGCGGCAATGGCTCTTCAACTTGGCTTTGACAACCCGCAAGTGCCAAGCACGGCCAAGCGACGAGGATGACTTTCATTGTCTATATCCGTTGCATAACGGGGAAGCTGACCGGGCGGCGGTCAGCGGTGTTGATTTCAGTTTCAGCGCCCAACCGCCGCTCCGGTTGAGCGATTAGTTCGGCCAGTCTCCTTCAGCGTCGGCGGGCCGAAGGAAACCGGCGCTTACGACGACGATATCGCAACTCCTCTCGCAGACGCTCGACCGAAACAGTGACGAGCCCAATAACGACCGGGAGGACAAACGCGACGATGATTCCGATGGTCGCCGACTCCCACATTGGAACGTTAGCTGACGCGTGCAGCGGTATGGCGACGGCGGCGGCGATCACTGCGACGAGCACGATACCAAGAGGATCGATTTTTGGTCCCATCTGGCACCTCGGGCCGAACTAAGGTTAGGCAGAAATCGATTCTACCTAAACAGGGGATTAATTCTATCTAAAATTGTTGACTTCTTACTCCGAGATTACTCAAGATATATACTTATGTCAACACCCTGGTTTGCGGTGATTGCTCGCTTTCTCGACTCCGGGACAGGAGACCATCATGGCGCGACAGTCTGCAAAAACTCCTAAATTGCTCGATCAAATGAGAGAGAAATTGCGCGTCCGGCATTATGCCTGGCGGACTGAGCAAGCATACCTGATGTGGATCGTGAGGTTTCTCAAATTTCATCGCGATCAAAATGGAGGCCGCTGGCGACATCCGCGCGCACTGGGAAAGGCAGAAATTGAACAGTTTCTGACTTCACTGGCGATCAAAAGTCGAGTCGCCGCTTCCACGCAGAATCAGGCCCTGGCGGCCATCCTCTTTCTCTATCGAAATGTCCTGGACATCGAACTCCCCGACATTGAGTCCACCCGTGCCAGGAAGCAGAAGCGACTTCCCGTCGTGCTCTCGCAGGAGGAAGCCCGCGTCATTCTGGATCTGGTCGAAGGTGAGATCTACCGGTTGATGACTCAGTGACTCTACGGAACCGGAATGCGACTGATGGAGTGCTGTTGCTTGCGAGTCAAAGATGTCGATTTCACCCGTCACCAGATCCTGATCCGGCAGGGGAAAGGAGGGAAGGATCGATCCGTCCCGTTGCCGGAAGCCTGTACTGATGGTCTTCAACGGAGAGTTGAGATTGCCGCCGGTCAAGCACAACGGGATTTAAAAGAGGGATTTCATGGAGTCCCGTTACCGAAGGCTTTCGATCGGAAGTCGCCCAGCGCGAGCACGAGTCTGGCATGGCAGTGGGTGTTCGGCTCTGAACGGTTGAGCCGCGATCCTCAAAATCCCCAAGGACCATTGGTCCGGTTTCATATTCATTCGAATAACCTACAGAAAGCGTTATTTGCCGCGGTGTCTCAGAGTGGAATCGGGAAACGCGTGACTTGCCACACGCTTCGCCACAGTTTCGCGACTCACCTGCTGGAGAATGGCTACGACATCCGGACGGTGCAGGAACTACTCGGTCACAAAAGCGTCGAAACGACGATGATCTACACGCATGTCATGACGAAGCCAGGGCTGGGAGTTCGGAGTCCACTGGATGGATAATGCCAACCAGCAAACCGACCCGGTGAAGGCCACCTCTGTCAGTTGGCCAATGTCCGTCCATGTGACAGAGGGACAAGAAACGACATCACAATCACACGAAATGAAGTTTCCTGTCACTCTGATGTTGTTGATTTCGAGCCGCTCGCGCAAGCGAGCAGGAAAGCTTGATGGGAGTTTTTGTCACGGTTCATTCACGCGATTGATTCGCGCGATCCCCTGCCGACTGCCATCGGCGGCTTCAAGGTCGTATGCCACACAAGTTGGCACCCTGATTTTGAACTGAACCTCCCCAAGCGAACCACGGCGATGGAAAGAGAAACGCTTCTTCGCGCGCTCTAGCCCTTCATCCGAGCTAATCGCTCGGCAGCCTGCGGTGGATGACGAATGTTGTTCGCTTTCGCTGCGTCACCGCGCCGCTGCGTGAGCCCGCTTTTCCAATCTGCGGAGATCCGTTTTTATCGGCGTTCCATTCTTTTTGCCCGGCTCAAATTGGTCTTGCCGATGCATGCGTACCAGAGATAGCGTTCGGGGTTCGATCTTTGGCAAGTTGGTATTTTGTTAGTCGTCAGTGGTTCGTGGTCAGTTGCCGAGAAGAAACCAGAAACTGGCAATTAGCAACTAGAGAAAGACAAGGAGGTTACATCACTGATATCTGTTTCCTGAATCCTGAATCCCGACTCCTAAATCCTCTGTCTGACAACAAACCGGTGTTAGGTAGAGAATTCGATCTTTGACAATTTGATTTTCAGATTTTAGTGCTTCGATTTTTGTTCTTGGTGCTTGGCAAACGAAAGACCAAGCACAAAAGACAAAGAACGAATTCCAAACACCTGCGGAAAACACATTTCGCACTTAGGGGAGTCAAAAATGGCCAAAACTCTCGGGTTTCGTTCCAAGATGACAACTTGACAAGATGACAACTTACGAATCGGTCATCTTCCAAACTTTATGGACTTACGACGAAATCGGTCGCATGTCTTTCAGACGCGAAAAACATATCCTCGCCAAACAGTACACAAAAACAAATTCTGCGCGAGATGTGTAAAATCGGGAAACAAACGGGCGTTTTCCACTCGTGTTTTTGTATTTCGTATTGAGGTTTTGGCAAATTGCTCAATACGAAAACTCTCGGGGTTCAGCCACCGAACAGCGAACAGTCTTCCAGACACTGAAAGCAAAAATCCTCGGGCGAGGGTTACAGAAACCGGCGCCAGCTCGCATACTTTTCTTGCGCGAGTTGGCGGTCCAGTGCCGGGTTGCGGGCCGGCTTGGAGGGTCGCGTGGTCAGATTCATGTTCGCTTCCTGAGGCGTGCGACCACCTTTACGAACGTTGCACTTCAGACAGGCGGACACAATATTCTCCCAACTCGTTTCACCACCCCGGCTGCGGGGCATGACGTGATCGAGGGAGAGGCTGCTGTAAGGAAACGTTTCGCCGCAATACTGGCACTGATGGTTGTCCCGCAGGAAGACGTTCTTGCGATTGAACTTCACAATGTTGCGTGGGATACGATCGTAGTCGGTCAGACGGATAATGCGGGGAACCTGAACGGTGAAGTTGACCGAACGGACCCACTCGTCTTCGTTGTCAAAATCGTTCAGCTCTTCGCGAATCTGACTCTGTTCCACCCAGCCTTCAAAATCGTAAACCATGAACGCGTCGTCTTCGACGTTCACGACTTCCGCGGCATCCTTACAGAGCAGACAAAACGCTTTTCGCGCGGTCAGTACGTGGATTGGGCTATAGAACTTGTTCAGCACCAGAACGTTCGAGTTCAGTGCCGTACTCTGCCCCGCAATCATGATTTCTCCCGTCGTCCTCTTTCGAGAAATGGATCTTCACCGCCAGTTCGAGACAAATCGCCCCGAATGACGATCTCTTATCCTGCACGGATTTTTTTCGTGACGCAAGATCAGTTTTGACAAGACGTACCGTCAAACGCATGAATTCCTGCACAAGATGCGAGAACTGTGAAAGAACCGTGAAGAAGGGGCGCGTTTTCACCCGATTTTCGGGCCGCTTCAGCTTTCCGTCGCCATCCAAGGTAACGGCGCCCCGGCAGCGGGAAGACGGACCAGTTCCACGCCCGTCACTTCGGCGTGATCGGCGATCTCCTGCATGGCTTCGGCGGACGGTTCGGAGTCAATATTCAACACCGCAACGCTGTCTCCGCCCGGTTGAGCCGAGCAACGACCGAGCGCCATGTTGGCGATGTTGACATCGTGCTTTCCGAGAACCGTTCCGATGAATCCAATGAGTCCCGGAACGTCGCGGTGGCGGTAAATCAGCAGCAAGCCGTCGAGATACGCTTCCATCGGGAAGTTCTCCAGACGCACCAGACGCAAAAATTCGTTTCCGAACATCGTGCCGGACGCGGTCAGTTCCCGGTCTCCGGTGACGAGCGTGGCGGAAATCATGGTGGCGAAAGCGCCGTGCTCGGTCGTTTTGGTTTCGGTGATATCGATGCCTCGTTCGCGGGCCATCAATTCGGCGTTCACGATGTTGACATTTTCGTCCATCGCGCCGGACAGCAATCCCGCGGCAAAACTCGACGTGATCAATCCGGTCTTCTTCTGAGCGGCTTCGCCGCGATAGTTGAGTTGAGCCGACTTTAAGCCGCCCTTGTGGCCCTGTTGGGCGAGCAGCAATCCGAGTCGATAACCGAGATCGAGATAGAGCTTGAGATCTTCCATCTCGGCACCGGAGACCGGCACCATATTGACGGCGTGTTTGATCTCTTTCTTGATCAGATAACCGATCATGATGTCGGCCGCTTCTTCGGCGACCAGTTCCTGAGCTTCGTCCGTGGAGGCTCCCAGATGCGGAGTGCAGAGAATGTTTGGAGTTTTCAGCAGAGGAGATTCCGGATCGAGCGGCTCGTTGACGTACACATCGAGAGCCGCCCCGGCGACATGTCCCGAATTCACGGCTTCCACGAGATCCTCTTCGTTGACGATCCCCCCGCGAGCGCAGTTAATGATCCGCACGCCGGGTTTCATGTTCTTCATCCGCTCGGCGTTGATCAGATCGCGCGTTTCATCGGTGAGCGGTGTATGCACGGTGATGTAATCGGAGACGGTGGTCACTTCATCGACGGTATCGACCAGCTTGATGCCCATTTCGCCGGCACGCTCGGGAGACATAAACGGGTCGTACCCGACCACTTCCATTTCGAAGCCCAACGCTCGCTGGGCCACCGATTGGCCGATGCGTCCCAGACCGATAATTCCCAGCGTCTTGCCCGCAACCTGGGAGCCAGTGAATTTGCTCCGCTCCCATTTTCCCTGTTGCATGCTTGCGTGAGCGGGGCCGATATTTCGCGACAGCGACAGCATCAGCGTGACGGCGTGCTCGGCGGTACTGATCGTGTTCCCTGCCGGCGTGTTCATCACGACGATCCCTTCGCGGGTCGCCGCTTCCCGGTCGATGTTATCGACGCCGACTCCGGCGCGGACGATCGCTTTGAGTCGTTTCTGACCTTCCAGCAGTTCCGCCGTCAATTTGGTCCCGCTACGGATGATGATGCCATCCGCTTCTTTAAGGGCTTCTTTCACTTCCTCCGGAGAAAGTCCGGGCGAGTTCACAACCTCGATACCTTCGGCGGCTTCGAGGATTTTGAGTCCGGCGGGAGAGAGTTTATCGGTGACGAGGACGCGTGGCATCGTCTTCTGCTTTCTGGACTTAGGTCAATTCAGGTGGTGGAGTGCGCCGTGAAGCTTCCTGGGTGCTGCGGGATGACTCCTCACTGGCGCGAAGACCCATAGCATACCGACCGCTATGGTGGCATCAAGGCTACCGACACGTTTCCCGTCGACCTGAAGGTCCGAGGGCACAGTAGAATATAGCCCCGGTCCGATGCCTGGATGGAGCAGAAACCCACTGCTTGCCAACACTCCTCGATTCTGGCAGCATCGTGAAAGGTTTCTACAACGGATATCATCCCGATATGAGATTCAAACCCGCCCCGATCCTGATCGTCCTCGCCGTCGGTACCGGCTTGACGTATCTCTTCTGGAAACTGCTCTGGCTGGGGGGTGGCTGGATCGGCGGAGACATGTACTCCTATTACATGCCTCAGAAGCTGACCTATCAGCAGGCGCTGGAACGAGGAGACTGGGCCCTCTGGAACGACGTCGTTTCGCTCGGCTATCCTCAACTCGCGGAAAGCCAGACCGGCGTCTTCTATCCCTTCCATCTGCTGTTTTATTCGACCCTCTCGCTGAACGATGCCTACCATATCAATCAACTCGTCCATTACATCATTGCCTTCGCGGGGATGGCACTCCTGGCGCGATCGTTCGGGTTGTCTCTGAGAGCCGCGCTGCTGGCGAGTCTGGTGTATGTCTACGGCTGGTTCCCGCCGCGGAACTGTCTCGAATGGGCGATCATCGGGGGCGCCTGGCTGCCGTGGGCGATCTGGAGTCTGAACGAATTTCTGACGACGCGACGCAGGCGCTACCTGATCGGTTTATCAATCTTTCTCGGCCTGCAGTTGCTGCCGGGACATTTTGTGATCGCGTTTCTCACGATCCTAACCGCGCTGGCGTTTACGTTCGCGCGTCTGTGGTGGATTCCGGCCTTCGATGCCGACCGGGAAGCCACTCCCGCACGACCGGGAAAGAAACTCCCCTTGTTGCTCGCGGTAGGTATGGCGATCGGATGCGCGTTTCTGCTGGCGGGAGTCCAACTCCTCCCCACCTGGCAACTCAAACGAGACTCTCAACGAGAGAACGCCGTCCACGACGTCGGCTACGGCCATTTGCCACCCCCGTACCTGGCACAGGTCATCATGCCCTGGAAATGGTACGGCTTGTCGCCTGCGGAACGGGATGCCGCGTTAAATCAGATGGATTTTCTCACTGCCGACTCTTCAACGAATCAGGCGGAAGCGCATCTCTACTTCGGATTGATTCCGCTCCTGCTGGCGATCCTGGGAATCTTGCCGGCGCGTGAATCTTCATCATTCACCGGATCTCAAAAAGCGTTTTTGTGGCTGCTCGCACTGTTGGCCCTCACGTATGCGTTCGGCTGGTGGCTGCCGATCACTCGGCATCTTCCCGGCTTTTCGTTTTTCATCGGACCGGGACGATACGGATTGATCACCACTCTGGCGATCGCCCTTCTCGCCGCTGAATCCGCCGATCGCTGGTTCGCCAAATTTGATCCCGGCACGCGGACGCTCGCCTGGGGACTAGTGCTGGCCTTGTCGCTAGCCGATCTTTACATCTTTCCGGCGTACGTTCGCTACGCAGTGACGGTTGCCGATTCGCCGATTCAGTACCGCGATCGAAGTCCCATCCGGCAGTTTCTGGCAGAAGTTCAAGAGCAGAACGGCCAACCGGTGCGACTATATGCTCCTGGAGCGAATCTCCCCTCGCTACTCGAGTTCTCCTCCGTTCCCGAATATCTGGGGCTCGGTCCCGCTGAGTACTACGAAGACGATCTCAGCATACCGGCCCCCCCCGCCTTGCCGGAAGGAGAGAGCGTCTTGCCCGTAGACGAGGCATTCATCGACTGGCTGCAACGGGCGGGAGTGACGCATTTACTGACCGAGCATCCGCTCTCTCGCGACTGGCCCGCCGAACTGGTGCTGAAAGTGAGCGACCCGTTTTTGAACGCCTGTTGGGGACGCGCGCCTAACTCCGTTCACTACGTATCGCGATTGGACGATACGCGAGGACGTTGGTTCTGGGAGGAGAGTTCGGGCGATCAAAGCGTGACTCTGGAAGAAAGTCTTCCTTCGCGCAAGGAATATCGCGTCTCCACATCATCTCCCAATCGACTGGTGATTACCGAGTTGATGTCTCCCGGCTGGACCGTCGCTGTGGACGATCAACCCGCGGAAGCGGTCAAGGTTGAAGGTCTGTTTCGGGGGGTGGATGTTCCCGCAGGAGAACATCGCATCGTTTGGACGTACCAGCCGCTATCGTTTAGGGTGGGAGTCTGGGTGAGTCTGGCGACCGTCCTGTTTCTGGCGGCCGTGGCTCATCTGCGATTCTGGCATCCCCAGCGTTTGCGCTGGCTGGACCAGACTCAGGAACCAGTTTCTTCTGACAACCAATCAAGCACAAAGAACTAACAACCATGAAAGCCGCCTATATCGAACAGACGGGTGAACCGAACGTGATCCAATACGCCGACCTGCCCGATCCGACGCCCGGGCCGGGTCAGGTTCTCGTCAAAGTCGGAGCGGTCTCCGTCAATCCGATCGATACCTACATCCGCTCGGGAGCCGTCAAGCTGGAACTGACGTTTCCTTACATCATCGGCTGTGATCTGGCGGGAACTGTGACCGCCGTCGGCGAGGGGGTCACCCGATTTCAGGCTGGAGATCGCGTCTGGGGGAGCAATCAGTCGCTGATGGGACGACAGGGAAGCTTCGCCGAATTGGCGGCCGTCGATGAACAATGGTTGTACCCGACTCCCGACAGCATGACCGACGAACAGGCGGCAGCGGGAGCCTTGGTCGGGATCACGGCCCATCTGGGGCTCTTCCTCCATGGTCGCTTGCAGTCGGGAGAGGTTGTCTTCGTCAATGGAGGGACGGGGGGCGTCGGATCGGCGGTGACGCAATTCGCCAAAGCGGCGGGAGCAAAAGTGATCGCCACCGCGGGCAGCGAAGAGAAACTGGCTCACTGCCGGGAATTGGGAGCCGATCTCGCCATCAATTACAAATCGGAGACGCTCGACGCCGATATCAAATCCTTCACCGAATCCCACGGCGGCGTGAATGTCTGGTACGAGACACAACGCGAGCCGACCGTGGAACGGACAATCGGCCTGATGCAGAAACGAGGCCGCGTGATTCTGATGGCGGGACGCGACGCGCGTCCGGAATTTCCGCTGGGTCAATTCTACACCAACGATCTGAGCCTGATCGGCTTTGCCATGTTCAATGCCTCGCCCGACGAACAGCGGGCTTGTGCCGAACAAATGAACGACTGGTTCACGGCGGGCAAATGGTCGCCTCAAATTGGCAACACCCTCTCACTGGAAGACGCTGCCCAGGCCCATCAACTACAACAGGACAACACCCTCGAAAAACAGGGAACTCTGTCGGGGAAAATTGTGCTGACGGTTTGACGGGGTCGAGAACGGAAACGCGATCCGTACGATCCGTAAGAGACGGGGAATAGTCTGGATTTCTTGGATGTTTGAGTCTGGCGGCCCTTTTCAGTGCGCGTTCGATCGATCAAAGTGTGAATGGCGCTGTATTTCCTCACTCCCGGATTTGAAAACAGATCGCGATGCCTGAATTACGCAAAGACCCGATTGTCGGACGCTGGGTGATTATCGCTCCCGAACGAGCCAAACGCCCCTACGACTTTAAAGACGAAGACGAGCTTTCGACCGAAGCTTACGACCCCTTTCTCGAAGGAAACGAGGAAGCGACCCCGAGCGAAATTCTCGCCTATCGCACCGCCGGGACGGAAGCTGACAAACCGGGCTGGCGGGTGCGCGTCGTCCCGAACAAGTTCCCCGCGCTCAAGGTCGAAGGAGAACTGAAGAAGCGCGGCGAGGGAATGTTCGACATGATGCAAGGGATCGGCGCGCACGAAGTGATCATCGAATGTCCTCACATGGAGACGAACCTGTCGCGATTACCGGTCGATAACGTGCGTGAGGTGTTGTGGATTTATCGCGACCGACTGGTCGATCTGAAAAAAGATTCTCGTTTCGTTCACGGTTTGATTTTCAAGAACAAAGGCTTGTTGGCGGGGGCTTCGCTGCCGCACGCGCATTCGCAGTTGATTGTCACTCCCGTCGTTCCGATCTACGTGCAGGAAGAACTCAAGGGGGCCGAGGAGTTTTACAACTACCGCGGTCGGAGTATCTTCGACGACATGATCCAGCAGGAAATCGCGACCGAATCGCGTGTCGTGCTGGACACTCCGCGATTTCTGGTGGTCTGTCCCTATGCGAGTCGCTTTCCGTTTGAAACCTGGATCGTTCCCAAGCGTTCTTGTAGCCATTACGAAGATATTCAGCGTCAGGAAATTCACGAATTAGGGGAAGTCCTGAAAAACGTCCTTCTCAAAATGGAGATCGCGCTGGACGACCCCCCTTACAATTTTCTGCTGCACACGGCACCGTTCGATCAGAAAGAACTGTCTCATTATTCCTGGCACATCGAGATCTTCCCGAGGCTCACTCGCACCGCCGGCTTTGAATGGGGCAGCGGCTTCTACATCAATCCGGTTCCTCCCGAAGACGCCGCCAGTTTTCTGAGAAAAATTGAGATCCCCGCGAGTTGACTTGCTGTGGACGATCGGACGGCGACAGACCGGCTGCGGAAAGACTCACAGCTTCTCTATCTTGCCATGTCGGACAATTTGTCGGTCGGATCGTTGTTGAGAAACGATCTCACGTGTAATTCCGCTTGGCAAGTGCCTGATAATGAGGTTTGATAGAGTGGTGCTCTTGGACGTCGTCACTTTTTCGAGCGTCCTTCTCGTGTCATTGTCGGTAATTCCCATCAAGGATGAGGCCCCATGAGTAATCCGGTACGACTCGCTTTGGTGTTGCACAATCACCAACCGGTCGGAAATTTCGATCACGTCTTCGAAGAGGCGTATCAAACAGCGTATCGTCCCTTCCTGAATGCGCTGAAGGCTCATCCGCATATTCGCTGCGTTCTGCATAACTCGGGAAGTTTGCTGGAGTGGCTGGTCGATCAACATCCTGAGTACATCGACGACGTCAAAAAGTTGATTCGCGAACAGCGGGTCGAACTGCTCGGGGGCCCGTTTTACGAACCGATTTTGGGAGGAATCCCCCAGCGCGACCGACGCGGACAAATCGTCGCCTACACTCGCTACCTCGAACATCTCTTTGAAACCGATATTCGCGGAATGTGGATGCCGGAACGAGTCTGGGAACAAGGTTTTACCAGCGATCTCGCCGATGCGGGAATCGAATTCACACTGCTCGACGACTATCATTTCCGCAATGCGGGTTATTCAGTCGACGATCTCCACGGCTATTATTTAACCGAGGACGACGGGCGCCTGCTGCGGGTTTTCCCGGATAACGAAAAGCTGCGCTATCTGATTCCGTTTTCCGATCCGTACGACGTCGTGAACGAACTGCGGAAAATCTCTTCGATCACCAAAAATCCGATGGTGGTGTTCGGTGACGACGGTGAGAAGTTCGGATCGTGGCCCGAAACCTACAAACACGTTTATGAAGAAGGTTGGCTGGAACAGTTCTTTACGCTCCTGAAAGAGAACGCGGATTGGATCGAGCTGGTGACGTTGGGAGAAGTGGTCGATCGCGACGCGGCGACCGGGCGATGTTACCTCCCCGACTGCGCGTATCGAGAGATGACCGAATGGGTGCTCCCAACCGACAAACAGCTCTCATACCAAGCGGTGGTCAAGGAGCTCTCCGAGCGAGACGACTGGCCCCGGATTCAACAATTCATGCGGGGTGGATTCTGGAGAAACTTTCGCGCCAAGTACTCCGAAGCCAACGAGATGTACTGCCGCATGTTGGAAATCAGCAAACACGTCGAAGCGTTCCGTCATTCCACCGCAGTCAGAAAAAGCCCACAATTACTGGCGGATGCTCGCGCGGAACTTTATCGCGGACAATGCAACTGTGCCTACTGGCACGGAGCGTTCGGGGGGCTCTACCTGCCTCATCTGCGGAACGCCGTCTACCAACATTTGATCCGCTCCGAAAACGCTTTGCTGAAAGGAGAAGGTCTGGAAGGTTCCTGGACGCGAATCGAGTTCGGGGATTTCGACCTCGACGACGAAGAGGAAATCAAGCTTTCCAGCGACCGTCTGGCGGCCTACATCAAACCGTCACGCGGCGGAATGATGTACGAGCTCGATCTCCGCACCATCCAACACAATCTCCTGGCCACCTTAAATCGGCGCCCCGAGCCGTACCATCTGAAAGTCAAACAAGCGGCGTCCCAACAGCACCAAGCCGAAGGCAGCATCGAAGACATCAACTCGATGGTGAAGTTCAAACAACCGGGACTCGAACGGGAATTAAAATACGATACCTGGCCGCGGAAAAGCCTCGTCGATCATCTCTTGCTGCCCGGTTCTACCTTCGACCAGTTGATCGACGGTCGAGCCCGCATCGCCAACCTGCATCTGAAACGATTTGATTTTGTGACGGATCGCAACGAACACGAAGTGCGTGCGGAGATGATTACCCGCATCAACTGGCTCGGACGCCCCGTGGCGTTGACCAAAACGTTACGCATCACCAACGACGACTCGGGCACTCTCCATATAACGTACGCTTTCGATAATCTGCCTCCCGAGGAAACGATCCATTTCGGGATCGAATTCAACTTCGCCGGCATCGCCGGAGATTCCGAAGACCGCTACTTTTACGACGGCAACGGGCGACAATTCGGTCCGATCAATTCTCGTCTCGACTGGAGCGACGTTTCGCGAATCGGTCTGGTCGATGAATGGCTGGGAGTGGATGCTTCCCTGGAATTCACAAAACCGGCGGGGATCTGGTCGATTCCGATACAGACCGTCAGTCAATCGGAGGGGGGCTACGAACTGGTGTATCAAAGCTGTTCGTTGTTAACGCATTGGGAATTTCCCGTTCCCAACGATGGTCGTTGGAAAGTTGATATCGCACTCTCGGTCGATACCTCGCTCGCTCATGCCCGGAAACTGGCCGAAGTCGAAACCGTCACCACCCCGACGTCATAACCTCTTCACAAGAGGGCTCCCCCTCCGAGTCAACGTGAGACTGGAAGACAGAGCTTCATCAAATGGGGAAAAGATTCACGATCCCCGCTGAATTCGGGGGCCGTTTCATTCTGTTTGTCCACGCAGATTGCTACACTTTCGCATTCAGCATCCCCGCCAGACGCCCGCGAT
>JABURQ010000128.1 GCA_014762625.1 Planctomycetaceae bacterium
AAGATGAGAACTTTTGAAGTTGAGGTTTTGCAAAAAGCTCATCTTCCAAACTTTATGGACTTACGACGAAATCGGCCTCATCTCTTCCAGACACGGAAAACATGTTTTTGCCAAACAGTACACAAAAACAAATCCTGCGCGAGATGTGAAAAATCGGGAAACAACTGACCGTTTTCCACTCGTGTTTTCGTATTTCGTATTGAGGTTTTCGCAAATTGCTCAATACGAAAACTCTCGGGGTTCAGCCATTAAACAATGAAATCTGTTCCAAACATGGAAAACACTTTTTGGGCGGCAGTTTCGAATGGAGAATCCTGCCTGACGCCGCCGATGTTGAGGAATTGATCCTCATCTTGATCGCATCAATCCCGGCTGATATCCTGAAGAGCCTCACCACAAAGCGCTCCGGCACCCATCCCGGAGAAAAAAATATGTCCAAACCAGCCTGTCAACAAATGGCCCACGCCCGGCACGCCTTCGAATCGTTTCACGGAACGACCCGTGAAGGGCTCGTCATCCAGTCTCGCCGCAATATGCTCAAAGCCGGTGTGGCCGGTCTGGCGGGGTTGTCGCTGCCCGATCTGCTCAAGTCTCAGGCGGCGGCCGTCGAGGCGAAACAGTCCAGCGTCACCGGGAAGAGTGTCATTCTCCTCTGGATGACGGGAGGCCCAAGCCATATCGATATGTGGGACATGAAGCCGCAGCGTCCCGCCGAAAACCGCGGACCGTTCGTTCCCATTTCGACCGCTGTCCCCGGCATTCAGATCTGCGAGCATCTGCCGAAGCAGGCAGCGATGATGGACAAGTTCACGTTGATCCGCTCGGTCGATTGTCGCAAGAGTTCCCATCAACCGAACATGGTCATGCAGACGGGAAGTCTCGAAGCGGCCCCGCGAACGAATCCGAAAGGGGACCGTTGGCCCTCGTTCGGATCGGCGGTCGCCAAGTATCACGGCCCCAATCATCCGCAGATGCCGTCGTACGTCGCGTTCTACAAACACCCAACGCATGTCGGATTCGGCGGTTATCTCGGCCAGCAATACGATCCCTTCCAGGGGAACGATGCCGCCAAACTGCCGGTTTACGACCTCGTCGGCAAGGATTCGGGGAAGGTCTCGCCGGGGCAGGTGTTCCAAACGAGTGCCGGCTTGAGCGGCGGTCGGATGACCGAACGTCAAAATCTGATGCAGCAACTCGATCACATGCGGGCCGAACTCGATCACAGCGGTTCGATGGATGCCTGGGATTACTATCAGCAGAAGGCGGTCAACATCGTCCTCGGTCAACGCGCCCAGCAGGCGTTCGATTTGAAGAACGAGCCCGATTCGATGCGTCAGAAGTACGGCAAGCATCTTTGGTGCCAGCAGGCGTTATTGGCCCGCAGACTGGTTCAGTCTGGCGTCAGTTTTGTGACCCTCGATCTGAGTTATCACACCGCTTCCGGAACCTGGGACAATCACGGCGACAACATCCCTCCCTACGGCGGTATCAGCAAAGGCTTGAAGCCGCTGTTGCCGTTGTTCGATCATCTGATCACCACGCTGGTGTCCGATCTGGAAGATCACGGCCTGCTCGATGACACGTTGGTGGTCGCCATGGGCGAATTCGGACGGACTCCCGAACTGGGAACTCAGGGAAGCACCGACGGTCGGAATCACTGGCCTTACGTGATGTCGATGTGTCTGGCGGGTGGCGGCATGAGCCACGGCCAGGTGATCGGAGCGACGGAAGCGGACGGAGGTCAAATCGCGTCCCGTCCGGTGACTCCTGCCGACCTGGGGGCGACGATCTACCGACACATGGGGATTCCGCTCGACACGACTTACGAAGACGACCGCAATCGACCGCAGTTCCTCGTCCAACATAATGGCCGACCGGTCGAGGAATTGTGGGGATAGGGTTTACAGAACGCCCAGTCGCTCGCCCAGTTCCGTGAGGACGGCGATGTCGCTCTCCGGTCGTTGGGGACTATCGGGATGCGTTTCGTTCGTCGTACACCAGCCGCGGAGATTCAGGAATTGAGCCGCCGTGTGTTTGTATCCGGGACCCGGTGATCGAAACGCGAAGAACCCGAGATATTGGAGTAGATCGTTCAATTCGTAAAACGCAGGGTCTCCCTGTTCCCAGTAGGCATCCCGCTTGGCGAACAGATCGGGAGCGAAGGTGCTCAAACCGAGCAGGTAATCGCTGCCGTATTGGACCATATCGATGGCGAAATCGTTGCCGGTAAAGACTTTGAAATCGGGGCGTTTGGCGTCTCGCAGTTGCAGGCGTTGCCATTCCGGTTCGCGATGGAAAGACGAATGTTTCGCACCGAGACACTTCTCGATGCTCATCAGTCCGGCATAAGTTTCGAGGTCATAAACCGATCCGAAGGGAGCGAGCTCTTTGGTCAATTCAAAACCGATAAACTTGTCGCACTGATCGGCGATCTGTTGGTAGGCTTCGACGATGGCATCGCCGTCCTGTTCGACGAGGCCGAACGACTGGAAGATGACCGGGGTGCCGCCGAACTCCTCGATCATCCCGATCTGCCGGGCGTATTCGTCGAGATTGAAACGATCACCGGGATGATCCTTCACGAACGCCCCCGCGACGAACGGTTTGCCATGCATCGTCTCTTTGGTAATTTCCAATACCCGGCGACGCCAGGTGTCGTCGATCAGGTTAACGTAGCCGGTATCCATATTGACGGCAGGAATGAGGCCATGTTCCGCCGTACGGGCGATGTGGGCTCGCAGTGATTCTTCGTCGATCTGATGATCGCTGGTCAGCGTGAGCAGGATGGCGGAGATGCCGGTCAGTTTGCGACGCGGCTTGAGCATTTGAGTCGGGTCGATCGTGGTCTTTGTGGTCATGACGATGATAATTTATTCGGTGTCTAAAACAGGAGGTTCTTTCAGAAAGCGAGCATATTCAGTGAGGCATAGAAATGCCATCGCCCCGCCGCGTTCGTCTTTGCCCAGAATGGCCGTTCGGTCGTAATAGGCCTGCAGATTCTTTTGCTTTCCTGTTCCCGTGCAGACGTCGAACAGTTCTCCCTCGGGAGAGATGCGAGCGGTGATGGCGGGAATCGATCGTTCGATAATGGGGGTAAAATCGTTCGGCTCGAGCCAGCCGCGACGCAGTCCGCGGAGGATGGCAAAGGAGATCATACAGGAGGAGGTCATCTCGCGATAACAGCCCGGTTCGTCGATCACCTGATGCCACATGCCGGTTGGATCCTGGTGCTTGCAGAGGGCCTTCAAATGCTTTCGCAAGTCTTTGAGTAACTCCTGATGAACGGGATGGTCCTCGGGGATTTCGGACAACACCAGCGCTAGTCCCAACGCCGGAAACCCGTTTCCGCGTCCCCAGGCGGCCTCATCCAACGGCGAATGCCGATAGATACCGTCCTCGCGCAGGCACAGTTTCTGCATGAATCGAACATGCTTGAGACACAGATCGTAATAACGTTCGTCGCCAGTCAAATTGCCGGCTGCCGCGAGGATCGGTCCTCCCATGAAGACGGCGTCCGACATTTCACTATGAGCCGGCATGACGGGCAGCGGATTGCCGTTCTCGTCGAAGATTTGGTCGGCGGCCTTTTTAATGAGAGGAGTGTATTTTTCTTTGTCGACGCGATGGGCGAGTTCGGAGAAAATTAGATGTCCGGCCGTGACTGAGCCGCTGGGTGATTTTCCGAGCGACTGTTCTTCTCCCGACACATAATCGGCAACAATTTCCTCAACGTCACGATAGCGATTTTTTCCAGCAGTGAGGTCATCCAGGTTAAGTCGAGCGATGAGCGAAAGAGCCGGTTGATACGTGACTCGATTCAGGTGGTGGCCGTAGACGGCGTCGAGTTGCTTGCAGACCTCAAGCGGACTTCGGAAACGGCGGTCGATACGTTCCGCGTGAGCGGCGGAGATGCCGGGAATATTTTGTTCCGCGAGGTGATTGAGAAGCTTGAGTCCTGCGGGAGTCCATTCTTTCTCGGCGAGAGTAAGTTCGAGTGCAGGAATATTTCCGAAGTTCGCGGGAGTTTCCGGGGATGATGTCAGGGCAGCGGCGAGATGCTGTTCTTCCAACTGATAGATGGGAAGTCCCGTTTTCTCGCAGGCGGCGCGTAGAGTTTTGGTTGCCGATGCTGGCAGGCCGACTTTCGTCTCTTCGCCTGGTTTCAAAATCACCACCAAATCGGGAGTCAACCAGCCGAACGCTCTCCACAGGTATTTTTGACTGATCAGGTCGCCTGAGTAATAAGGTGTTTTGGTATCGGGGGGATAAAAGGAATCGATCACATCGGGGGAGGTAAAGATTCCCCCGAGCCTGATTGACTCCTGACCGACTTGATTTGTTCCGGCTTGGGCGTAAACGAGTTGCCAGGACTTCAACAGCTCCCGGTTTTGAGGGGAATCGGAGGTGATGACCAGCACCTGTTGCTGCTTGAAGTCGCCATCGAGGAATGTTGAAGATGCAAAACCTGTGACAGGTCTTGCTTGCGGATGCGAACAGATTCCAAAGTCGACGCCGCTCCCTTCTTCAAACACCGGTTGCGCGCAGAGGATTGATGAAACACCCCAGATGATCAACGCCGGGAGAAAACGAGAGATTGGGTTCATGTTATTATTTACTTCTCAATGATAACTTCGGCGTGAAGAACGTTTCCTTCGAGCAGATACGGGGTTTCGTAATTTCCTACGGCTCCCTTCTGATCGGAGCCGACCTGGATTCCGTCCTGAGGCATGGAGGTGACTAATCCGGTTTGCCCCTCCGCCAGGAGGTCGCTGTTAAAACTCAGTTGAGCGTACCCCTCTTTTTCGAGGTTGACGGAGACTGTCCCTTTTTGGGGAGTCAGCTTTTGGGACGAGGAAATCTGATGGAGTTTCCCACCTCGCCGGATAGCGAAGTTCAGGATTCCTTCATTGAGATAGAGAGACCAACCGGAGGATGATCCGCCCTGAGCGATGATCACACCATTGTTGCCGGTGAGTTCCACATCAGCCGAGACTTGAAACCCTCGTTTCTCGATGTAGGGAGCGTTTTCGCGATTCAAATCGTCGCCCTGCGAGAGTTTGAACTTTTTCTTGTTCTTTTTGAACGTCGCTTCCGGTCGCGGGTCGAGCGGTAAAACGTTCGCACGCTCGGCCCATTTTTGCCACATCGCTTCCATCTGGGCGGTTCGGTCAGGATGAGTGTTCGCCAGATCGTTCATTTCACTGCGGTCCTCAGCGATATTGTAAAGTTCCCAGGGGCCGTTCTTGCCGCGAGCGACCAGTTTCCAGTCACCGACACGAATCGCTCGGTTCCCTTCATGCTCCCAGTAAATCGCTTCGCGTTCGACCTCTCGACCGTGGAATGCGGGCACCAGACTGCGGCCTTCCATCGGTTTGATTGTTTCTCCGTGAAACGTCTTGGGGTAATCGGCCTTTGCCACATCGACGCAAGTCGCCATCAGGTCGATCAGGTGGCTCGGTGTGTCTTCGAATTCTCCGTGGCGTTTGATCTGTTTCGGCCAGTAAGCGATGAGCGGGGTTGAGATACCTCCTTCGTGAACGTAGTGCTTATACATCCGGAAAGGAGTATTCGAAACATTGGCCCAGCCTTCGCCGTAAGCGATATAAGTTCCGTCCGGTCCCGGCAACACTCCCGGTCCTAGGACCGTGGGATAACCGTCTCGCGTTTGCTCGGGGATCATATCGGTCTGAAAATCACTCGGCTTCATCGCGGCGAGCGTTGGTTCTTCGGGACGGGTTTTCAGATTGTTGCGGGGCTTACGCCCGAGACCTTCGGCGCAGCCGCCATTATCCTGGAAGAATAGGATCAGCGTATTATCGAGCTGACCCTGTTGTTCGAGAGTTCTAACGATCCGGCCGATCCCCTGATCCATCCTGTCGATCATGGCGGCGTACACTTCCATGCAGCGGACTTCCCATTCTTCTTCTTCGATGTGGCCCCATTCCCACGCCTGGGGGCTCAATTTCCATTCCGGTTTGATCAGTCCCATCTTTTTCATTCGCTCGTAACGTGCCTTGCGGATGGCCCCATATCCAGCATCGTATTTTCCTTTGTACTTGGCGATATCCTGCGGCAGGGCGTGCATCGGCCAGTGAGCCGCCGTATAAGCCACATACATAAAGAATGGCTTCTCCGGTTCTTGTTGATAATGTTCGTTGATGAACATTGTGGCGTTATCGCTGATGGCATTGGTGTAATAGTAGGTGTCCGGTTGGTATTTGGGATCGTTATACGGAGAGACCCATTCGTTGCCGCGAGTCAAACTATTGGGGTCGTAGAAACTGCCGGCTCCATGGATGGTGCCGTAAAATTTGTCGAAGCCTCGCTGTTGAGGCCAGTTAAATTTTGGACCGTCGTTCGCGGTATGCTTGGTGACGTGCCACTTCCCGGACATATAGGTCGCGTAACCGGAGTTTTTAAGAACCTCGGCGATTGTCATGGTCTGCTTGTTAAGATCCCCCCGATAGCCGTCGTAGCCACGGTCGTTCATCATGTGTCCCACGCCCGCCTGATGCGGATAGACGCCAGTCAATAAGCAGGCGCGTGTCGGACAGCAACGCCCGGTGTTATAAAACTGGGTGAATCGCAATCCGTTGGAAGCCAGCCGATTCAGATTCGGCGTGTCGATTTCTCCTCCGTAACAACCGATGTCCGAATACCCCATGTCATCTGACATAATCAAAATGATATTCGGACGGGAATCGTGAGCGGTAGCGGTGCAATTGTCGGCGTAAAGAGTTCCCGTGACCGAGACGGTCAACAGGAATATGAACAAAGCAGAACGCATGCGAGTTATCTCCAGTCGTGTGTGCGAAACGTCAGCGAAACTCCACTTTACTCGGAATTGCGAGGAGAAGCCATGAATTTCGGGCTCTCGCGATTGAGAGTTGTTCCATGGTGTCGGGGCCGACTATCATTCACTATTCCACACGTTTTAATTTGAGGAAGAGTCATGACTCGTCGTTCCTGTTGCGCAGTGATAGCCACTCTACTTTTTGTTTACGGTCCCACCCTCTCTGCCGCTGAACTTAAACTCGAGCACGGGCATCACATCAGCATCATCGGGAACACTCTCGCCGAGCGGATGCAGCACGACGGCTGGCTCGAAACCTTAATCACCAGCCGTTTTCCCGAAAAAGCTCTCACAGTCCGGAATCTCTCTTTTTCTGGAGATACTCTGACAATTCGTCTCCGATCCGCCGGCTTCGGCGATCCCGATGAATGGCTCACGAAAGAGAAAACCGACGTTGTGTTTGCTTTTTTCGGTTACAACGAGTCGTTCGCGGGACCGAAAGGGATCGATCAGTTCAAAACGGATCTTGAAGAATTTATCAACCACACTCTCAGTCAGAAGTACAACGGCGAATCGATGCCGCAACTGGTTCTGTTTTCTCCGATTGCATTTGAGAATCTCGACGATCCAAATCTGCCAGACGGAGAAGCGATTAACGACAATCTGAAACTCTACACTGACGCCCTGCGAACCGTTGCAACAGACAAAGAAGTTCCGTTCGTCGATCTGTTTTCGATGTCGCAGGCGATTTACGAGCAGAACGCAGATCCACTCACTATTAACGGCGTGCATCTCACATCGGCGGGAAACAAGGTACTGGCACCGCAAATTGACGCGACTCTGTTCGGTCATCGTGATAGAAAGATCGACTGGTCGCTGCTTGAACCATTGCGGCAGGCAGTATTGGACAAAAACTTTTACTGGTTCCATCGCTACCGCACAACCGACGGTTATTCCTCCTACGGAGGGCGTTCTTATCTGAAGTTCGTCGCTGGCCAGACCAACCGAGAAGTGATGATGCGAGAATTACAAGTTTTGGATGAGATGACGGCAAATCGTGACAAACGAATCTGGGCCTATGCCAACGGCCAGGAATATCAATTCAAATACGATGACCTCGCTCCTTTCATTCCCGTTGAAACCAACAAGCCCGGCCAAGGTCCGAATGGGAGGCACATCATCGTTGATGGGGAACAGGCCATCGACCTAATGACCGTGCATCCCGGCATGAAAGTCAATCTTTTCGCCGATGAGAAGATGTTTCCCGAGCTGATCAATCCAGTGCAGACCGCCGTCGATATGAAAGGACGCTTGTGGGTGGCTGTCTGGCCCACGTATCCGCACTGTCGTCCCGATCAGGACATGAACGACAAACTGCTGATCCTCGAAGATACCAACGGAGACGGCGTCGCCGACGAGTGCATCACGTTTGCCGATAAACTCCATAACCCAACAGGTTTTGAGTTCTGGAACGGCGGAGTGCTGGTGGCTCAAGCTCCCGATCTGGTTTTCCTGAAAGATACCGACGGCGATGACGTTGCTGATGTCAGACAGCATATCCTGCACGGGATTGATTCCGCCGATACGCATCACACGGCGAACAGTTTCGTCTTCGATCCGGGCGGCAATCTCTATTTTCAGGAAGGCGTTTTCCACCGCACGCAGACCGAAACGCCTTACGGGCCGCAGAGAAATTACGATGCCTGCGTCTGGCGATACAATCCGAGAACGCAGCGTTTCGACAGGTACATCCCATATGGCTTTGCCAATCCCCACGGACACGTCTTTGATGCCTGGGGACAGGGGATCGTCCACGACGGTACGGGAGCCAACCCCTACCACGATACGCTGATCTCTGGCTTTATGCCCTTCCCCCAGAAACATGGTCGGGCCCCGAATGTCTACTCCCGCCGTACTCGTCCCTGTCCGGGAACGGAAATCTTATCCTCCAGCCATTTCCCGGAAGAACATCAGGGCAATCTGCTGGTTGCGAATGTGATCGGCTTTCAGGGGATTCTGCAATACAAGCTGAAGCCGGACGGTTCGAGCCTCGGAGCCGAGGAAGTGACACCGATCGTCTCCTCCAGCGATCCGAACTTCCGACCATCGGACATTGAAATCGGCTCGGATGGGGCGATCTATTTTCCGGACTGGCACAATCCGCTGATTGGCCACATGCAACACAATCTTCGTGATCCCAGCCGAGACAAGAAGCATGGTCGCGTCTACCGGGTGACTTACGAAGGTCGCGAGCTTCTGAAAAATGAACCTCTCGACCAACTCTCGATTCCGGAACTGCTGGAAAAGTTGAAATCTCGCGAAGATCGCCTTCGATACCGGACGCGTCTCGAATTGAGCCGCCGTCTTACCGCTGATGTGATCGCCGCGATTCGTACCTGGATACCCCGCTTGAACAAAACCGACGATTGGTACGAACATCACCTACTCGAAGGACTCTGGTTGCATCAGCAGCACAATGTCGTCAATGACAAACTGTTACAGACCGTTCTAAGCGCCGAAGACTCCCGTGCCCGGGCTGCCGCCTTAAAAGTTCTAACCGAATGGCGTGACGAAATTCCGAATTCATTGAATCTGGTTAAACGAGCCGCGTCTGATCTCGAACCTCGCGTGAGACTCGAAGCGGTTCGCTCTGCCAGTTTCTTTATTGATCCCTCTGCATTGGAAGTCGTGTTGATTGCCGAGGAGCTTCCCGGCGATCAATTTCTGGATTACGTGAGCGCCGAGTCGCGGAAAGTGCTCGAACCAATCTGGAAGCAGGCCCTCGATGCGGGTGAAGAACTCGATCTCATTTCCTCGGCGGGGCGTCGGTATTTCCTGAGAACCACATCGACAGCGGAACTGCTTACCATGGAGCGGGATCGGGCGGTGCTGGAAGAACTACTTTCTCGAGAGGGGATCGCCGATGACGTGCGGCGTCAGGCGTTGGAGTCTCTCGCTAAACTCGAAAAAGTCACGCCGGTGCAAATGCTGCTGACAACGATTGAGAATCTCGACAAAAACGCACGGAGCGAGAGTGTTGTCTACGACATGGTTCGCATTCTGACCGGTTGGCCCCCGAATGAATTACAACAGGTTCGTCCGCGACTCGTGGAAATGGTCAGAACGGGAAGTTATCCCGTCGTTCGAAAAATTGGCTACGTTGCCCTCATCTCTGCGGAGGGAGAAACCGACACCGCCTGGGAAATGGCGTCGACTTCTGTTGGTTCGCTGAAGGACTTCCTCTCCGCGATGCCGTTGATTCTCGATCCCGCGGTTCAAGGGCGGCTTTATCCACAGGTCAAGGAGTTACTCACCTCGCTGCCGGCTGAGCTGGGACAAAACCAGTCGGCAGGCGGAGCCTTCGGTCGTTATGTTCGCATCGAATTACCCGGTAATGACCGAACGCTGACTCTCGCCGAAGTTGAAGTGCTCGCCAACGGGACGAATTTCGCCCCGCAGGGAAAGGCAACGCAGTCGGAGACCGCTCACGGCGGTATCGCGAATCGAGCCCTCGACGGAAACAAAAGTGGCCGTTACGGCGATGGCGGCCAAACGCATACGCCGGAAGGAAAACCGAATCCCTGGTGGCAACTCGATTTCGGTGCGGAAAAGGTGATCGAAAAAATCGTCGTCTGGAATCGCACCGAAGGCAACCTCAGTAATCGTCTGGATGGTTTCACACTCAAGGTCCTCGACGGCAGCGGAAACATCGTCTTCGAACAGGCCGACATTCCCGCCCCGCAACCTCAATCGGCCTTTGAGATGGAAGGCAACGGACCGCAGGGAGTCGTGCGACGGTTTGCCATGACCGCGCTGGTCTCCGTCCCTGGACGCGAGCGGGAAAGTTTCGAGACGCTGGCTCAGTTTGTCCTCGCTGACGTCGATCGTCTCGCCGCCATGCGGGCCATCCAACGCCTCCCGCGTCGGGACTGGTCCCGGGAACTGGCTCCGAAATTAGTCGATCGTACGTTGGCGGATCTGCGATCAATTCCGGAATCGGATCGTCGCTCGCCGGCGGCCATTGAGTCGCTGCAATTCGGGGAATCGTTATCGACCTTGTTGCCGGACTCGGATGCACGACGCGTTCAGGCGGAGTTGGGAGAACTCGGCGTCCAGGTGGTGCGGCTCTCAACATTGCCGCACCGCATGTCCTACGATCGGGAACGGATCGTCGTGCAGGCTGGGAAAACCGTGGAGTTCATCTTCACCAATCCCGATTTGATGCCTCATAACTTCGTCATCACACAGCCGGGCTCCTTGCAAGAAATCGGGATGCTGGCGGAAGCCAACGCACAAAAACCGGAGTTTGCTGCCAACGACTTCATCCCCGAGTCCGACAAAATTCTGGTGGCATCCAGACTCCTCCAACCCCAGGAAACGCAAGACTTCAGTTTCAAAGCTCCTGCGAAGCCCGGAGTTTATCCGTACGTCTGCACCTATCCCGGACACTGGCGTCGCATGTATGGGGCTCTGTACGTCGTCGAAAATCGACAAAAATATCTCGCCGATGCGGACGGCTATCTGAACGCTCATCCGCTCGACATTCAGGATGAAATGCTCAAGTTCAGCCGCCCGCGGAAAGAGTGGAAGCTCGAAGAACTGACCGCCTCCCTCGAGGATTTGCACGGACGGAATTATAAATCGGCCCGCCAGATTTTCACGATCGCCAACTGTGTCGGTTGTCATCAACTGAACGGCGTGGGACAGGAGTTCGGACCCGATTTGTCGAAACTCGATCCGCAATGGAAACCGGAAGAAGTCCTGCGGCATATCCTGGAACCCTCCTGGAAAATCAACGAAAAGTATCAGTCCTATACGGTGGTGACCGATGCAGGTCAGGTCATCACCGGATTGTTGATCGAAGAGACGAAGGACGAAATCACGCTGGTCGAAAACCCGCTGGCAAAGACGCCTCCGAAAACGATCGAGGTCTCGTCGATTGAGGAGAAACAGAAATCTCCCGTCTCGCTGATGCCCAAAGGTCTGCTCGATCGTCTCCGCCGGGAAGAGATCCTCGACCTGCTCGCCTACGTCCTCGCCGGCGGTAAAGCCGACCACAGTCTCTTCGAACACCATCATTGAGTCTGGATCGTTCGGGCTTTCGGCTCGCGGTGACCGGTATGGCACCGCCATCAAAGTCAAACGGAGTCGGCAGATAGGACGAGACATCTGATCGCTTTCGTGCTGAATCTGCTTTGACATCAGGCGATCTGAATCTGAAAACCACGACAAAAGCGCCCCGCCGTGACGGTGCGAAGTGGTCCGGAATGTGTTAATATGCTCTGTCCGTATTTTTTGGAGAGACAGACACTTATGCCGACCGCGATCAAAATTATTGCCGGTGGAGAGACGCTGAACGCCGAACTGAACGACACTCCCACCGCTCAGGCGATTGTCGCCGCCCTCCCGTTCGACAGTTCCGCCAGCCGCTGGGGAGATGAATATTACTTCTCCGTCGACGTGCACGCTAACGGCGACGACACTCCGAAGCGGGACGTCTTTTCGGTCGGCGAACTCGGTTTCTGGGAATCGGGGAACGCTTTCTGCATCTTCTTCGGTCCGACGCCGGTCTCTCAGGGAACCGAGCCTCGCATGGCGAATCCCGGCATCCCGATCGGTCGCGTCCGGGACGATATTCTGCCGCTGATGTCGATGGGCCCCCGCGTGCCGATGAAAGTCGAATTGGCCTGATCTCGCTTCGCATTTGATTTCCATGTTTGGAACAGGTTTCATTGTTTAATGGCTGAACCCCGAGAGTTTTCGTATTGAGCAATTTGCGAAAACCTCAATACGAAATACGAAAACACGAGTGGAAAACGGTCAGTTGTTTCCCGATTTTTCGCATCTTGCGCAGGATTTGTTTTTGTGTACTGTTTGGCGAAAATGTGTTTTTCGTGTCTGGAAGTCATGAGGCTGTTTTCGTCGTAAGTCCTGAAAGTTTGGAAGATGAGCTTTTTGCAAGACCTCAACTTCTCAAGTTCTCATCTTCGAACGAAACCCGATGGTTTTGCCCGGTTTTGGGACCATCCGCTGCGAAATCTGAAATCAGGTCTGTCTGGGAATGGCCCGTTGTGCTGCGTTTACAGTCAATTGTGAGACCACATCAGAAGATTG